>CAKTVN010000125.1 GCA_934623545.1 uncultured Oscillospiraceae bacterium | reverse complement strand
GACCGGCAGACGACCGACAAGCTCCGGAATGATGCCGAACTTCAGAAGGTCGTGCGGCTGGACCAGCTGGAAGAGCTTGCCGACGTCACGCTGCTTTTTGCTCTCGATCGGCGCGTCAAAGCCGATGGTCGATTTGTCGGTGCGCTGCTCGATGATCTTGTCCAGACCATCAAACGCGCCGCCGCAGATGAACAGGATGTTGGTCGTATCGATCTGAATGAACTCCTGCTGCGGATGCTTGCGCCCGCCCTGCGGCGGGACGTTCGCGACCGTGCCCTCGAGGATCTTCAGCAGCGCCTGCTGCACGCCCTCGCCGGAAACATCACGGGTGATGGACGTGTTTTCGGACTTGCGGGCGATCTTATCCATCTCATCGATGTAGATGATGCCGCGCTGCGCCAGCTCGACGTCAAAGTCGGCAGCCTGAAGCAGCCGCAGGAGGATGTTTTCCACATCCTCGCCGACATAGCCCGCCTCGGTCAGTGTCGTCGCGTCCGCGATGGCGAACGGAACGTTCAGAATTTTTGCAAGCGTCTGCGCGAAGAGCGTCTTGCCGGAGCCCGTCGGACCGATCAGCAGAATGTTGCTCTTCTGAAGCTCGATATCGGTGTCGTTTTCAAAGTAGATACGCTTATAATGGTTGTACACCGCCACGGACAGGGCGACCTTCGCCGCCTCCTGTCCGATGATGTAGCGGTCCATATAGGTTTTGATCTCCTGCGGAGTCGGGAGCGTATCGGGCAGCTCCAGTTGGGAGGTCTTGTTGCCCGGATGCATCTCGTCGGCAAGAATGCTGGCGCAAAGATCCACACACTCATTGCAGATATAGACGTTGGGTCCGGCAATGATCCGATTGACCTGCTCCTGCCGTTTTCCGCAGAAGGAGCAGCGCACGCTGTCTCTTGCCAATATGCCTTCTCCTTTCCAATGTGGAAAAATTATTTAGCGGTTGTAGATGACCTTATCGACAAGCCCGTACTGCTTTGCTTCCTCGGCGCTCATGAAATTGTCGCGCTCGGTGTCGTGGCAGATCGTCTCCAGCGGCTTTCCGGTGTTCTGCGCGAGGATCTCATTGAGATGCTTCTTGATGCGGAGCATCCGCTCGACGTGGATCTGCATATCCGTCGTCTGACCCTGCGTGCCGCCGAGCGGCTGATGGATCATGATCTCGGCGTTCGGAAGTGCAATGCGCTTGCCCTTCGCGCCGGACGACAGCAGAAACGCGCCCATGGACGCCGCCATACCGATGCAGATGGTGGACACGTCGCACTTGATATACTGCATGGTGTCATAGATCGCCATGCCGTCGGTGACGCTTCCGCCGGGGCTGTTGATGTAAAACTGGATGTCCTTGTCGGGATCCTGCGCCTCGAGATAGAGCATCTGGGCGACGATCAGGCTGGCGGAGTTTCCGTCGACCTCGCCGGACAAAAACACGATGCGGTCGTTGAGCAGGCGCGAGAAAATGTCATACGAGCGCTCGCCGCGGCTGGTCTGTTCTACAACATACGGTACCAAATTCATAACAGTTCTCCTTTCTTCGGTTGAAACATTCTAACCATCCAGGAGGGAAATTATTCCTTTACACTCTCTTCTGTCTCGGCGGGAGCCTCTTCCTTCTCGCCGTCTTCGGTCTTCTTTGCGGACTTCTTGGCAGTCTTCTTCGCGGGCTTCTTCTCTTCCACGGCGACCGCGTTGTCCACGATCAGCTTGGCAGCCTTCTTACCGGCGAGGTCCGCCTTGAGCGCATCGTGATCGACGGCTTCCTTGACCTTGTCCAGCTCCATCTTGTACTGCTCGGCAAGACGCTTGAGCTCTTCCTCGATCTCCTCGTCGGTGACCTCGATGTTCTCCTGATGGACGATCTCGCTGAGCAGGAGGCTCGAGCGGACATTCTGCTCCGCCATCGGGCGCATCGCATTGCGCATCGACTCGACGTCGCCGCCCATCATCTTGGCGTAATCCTCGACCTTCATGCCCTGCATCTGGAGCTGATAGGCGAACTGCTCCATCTGCTTGTCGAGCTGCTCATCGATCATGCAGGCGGGGATGTCGACGGTCATGTTCTTGCCCGCGAGCTCGACAGCGGCGTTCTCAAACGCGCGGTCAGCGTCATCCTGACGGCTCTTGAGGCGCTTTGCCTTGATGTCCTTGCGCAGCGCGGCGAGGGTATCGAACTCGGAAACGTCCTTCGCGAACTCGTCGTCGAGCTCGGGGAGAATGGTCTCCTTGACCTCATGGACCTTGCACTTGAAGGTCGCATCCTTGCCCGCAAGCTCCGGAGCATAGTCCGTGGGGAATGTGACGTTCACGTCGCGCTCTTCGCCGGCGACCGCGCCGACGAGCGCATCCTCAAAGCCGGGGATGAAGGACTTCGAGCCGAGCTTCAGCGTATACTTCTCCGCCTTGCCGCCCTCAAACGGCTTGCCGTCGACAAAGCCCTCAAAGTCGAGCACCAGCGTATCGCCGTCCTTGGCGGCGCGATCTACGGTCTCGATGCGCGCATTGCGCTCTGCCATGCGCTCGACCTCAGCGTCGACCTCCGCCTTGGAAACGGAAACGGCAGCCTTCGGGACCTCGATGCCCTTGTATTCGCCGAGGGTGACCTCGGGATAGAGCTCGGTGACGACGGTCAGAACGACATTGCCGTTCTCATCCGTGTCCATATCGGCAACAGACGGCGTGCCGACTGCCTTGAGCTTCTGATCAACGATCGCCTTCACGTAGATTTCCGGGAAGATCTCATTGACGGCATCCTCATAGAACACCGTTGCGCCGTACATGGCTTCGACCATCTTCCGGGGCGCCTTGCCCTTGCGGAAGCCGGGGATCATGATGCTCTTCTTGCACTTGGCATACGCCTTGTTGAGCGCGTTTTCAAATTCCGGCTTCTCGATCTCGACAACGACCTTTGCGCTGCCCTTTTCATTTTCTACGCTTTTTACGTTCATTGTGATTTCCTCCTATGTGGTGCGGCTGCCCCGCAGCCGTAGTTCACCATTTTTGAATCCGTAATATTCTATCAGACTTTTTCCGAGATTTCCACACATATTTTTATTTTTCGGTAAACTTTTTTTGAAAGCCGTCAAAGCCGCGCCGCCGCGGCGTCAATCGAGCACCTTTTGCGGCATAAAGTTTACATAATCAGCAGAAACGCATCGGAAATCCACGTCGTAAGCCCGCCCGGTAAACGCCATCCGCAGGCTCTCGGCGTGCAGGTGCCCGTAATAGCAGGCGCGGACGTCGTAAGCACGCAGCAGCTCCAGAATCTCCGGGCACTCATAGCCGCCGTATTTGGGCGGGTAGTGCAAAAAGCAGAGCTTTTCATGCTCCCCAGCCGCCTTGAGCGAGGTTTCGAGCCGCCCGAGCTCGCGGCGAAAGACCTTCTCGTCGTGCGTGCCCTTCAGGTCCTCCTCATAGAACCAGCCGCGTGTCCCGCAGAGCGCCGTATCGCCGTAAAACCAGCAGTTGTTGTTGAGCACATACATATTTTCGAACGCGTGCTCCGCGCAGAAGCGGTAAAACTTTGCCGCCGTCGACCACCAGTAATCGTGATTGCCCTTGAGGATGATCTTCCGTCCGGGGATGGCGGAGATGAAGGAAAAATCCTCTACCGCGCGCTCGAGCTCCATCGCCCAGCTCAGATCGCCGAGCAGGACCGTCGTGTCCTCGGGTCCGATGACGCGCAGCCCCTCGCGGAGCTTGTCCACATAGCCCTCCCAGCGCCCGCCGAAGACATCCATCGGCTTGTCAGACTCAAGCGAGAGGTGCAGATCGCCGATCGCGTACAGCGCCATTACAGCAGCTCCAGCACGGCGTCCGCCATGCGCTCCTTCTCCGTGGCGCCGGTGAAGCGAACGGGCTTCCCCGCGAGCGAGGCGAGCGGCTTCGGCTCGGGGCGACCGGTGCACCCGGAGAGCTGGCTCAGAATCTTTGTGCCGGTCTCGTGCTCCGTCACGCCGAGGGCGCTGAGCACGTCTGCGCAGAACTTGAAGGGACTTGCCGTCGAGGCAAGGACCGTGCATTTTTCGTCGCCCGTCTCGCGGCGATAGGCGTCGAGCACCGCCCACGCGACCGCCGTGTGCGTGTCGATCAGGTAGCCGTCTTTTTCGTATACGTCATGAATGGTCTGCGCCGTCGTCCGCTCGTCGCAGAAGCCGCAGGAGAAATGCTCCGCGATCTGCGCGCGCAGCGCCTCCGAAACCTTGTAGCGTCCGGTCTCGGCAAGCTGCTGCATATACCCGCGCACGACCTCGTCCGAGCCGGAGAGAAGGTACAGAAGCCGTTCCAGATTCGAGGAGATCAGGATGTCCATTGACGGCGACATCGTCGTGTAGAATGGGCGGTTGCGGTCATAAACGCCGGTGCGGATGAAATCCGTCAGGACGTTATTCGAGTTCGATGCGCAGATCAGCCGGTCAAACGGCACGCCCATGCGCTTGGCGTAATACGCCGCGAGGATGTTGCCGAAATTGCCTGTCGGGACGCAGACGTTGACCTTCTCCCCCATCCGGAGCCTTCCGGCGGCGAGCAGGTCGCAATACGCGGAAACGTAGTACACGATCTGCGGCAGGACTCTGCCCCAGTTGATGGAGTTTGCCGAGGAAAGGAGCTTCCCATCCGCTGCGAGCTTTTCGCGCATCACCGGGTCGGAGAAGATCTTCTTTACGCCGGTCTGGGCGTCGTCAAAATTTCCGACGACGGCGCAGACACCGACGTTGCTTCCCTCCTGCGTGACCATCTGCAATTTCTGGATATCCGAAACGCCGCCGTCCGGATAGAACACGAGGATCTTCGTGTGCTCCACATCGCGGAAGCCCTCAAGCGCCGCCTTGCCGGTATCGCCGGAGGTCGCGACCAGAATGCAGGCGGTCTTTTCCTCGCCCGTCTTGCGCAGCGACGCAGTCAGCAGATACGGCAGCATCTGAAGCGCCATGTCCTTGAACGCGCACGTCGGACCGTGCCAGAGCTCCAGCACGGCGGTGTTTTCCTCCGGGTATGCCAGCGGCGCGGCGGCGGGGGTGTCAAATTTTTCAGGACCGTAGGCGCGCTCCGCGAACGTGCGCAGCTCGTCCTCGGTAAATTCGTCGAGATAGAGCTTCATCACATAGACCGCACGCTCCGTATAGGGCAGCTTCGCCAGCCGCTCAATGCTTCCCTCCGGGAGCATTGGAATTTGCTCCGGCAGGAACAAGCCTCCCTCGCGGCTCAGCCCCTGCACGATCGCCTGCGAGGCGGTATAACGCAGTGATGCGTCTCTGGTACTTATATAATACATGATCTCACAACCTTCCTCCAGGAATCGCAGAATAAATTCTGTAGTGTCTGTTCGGAATATCCGCACTGCGTGAGATATTCCGCAAGCGCCTCATAATGCTC
>CAKTVN010000124.1 GCA_934623545.1 uncultured Oscillospiraceae bacterium | reverse complement strand
AAGCATATCCCAGACCAACAAAGACGCGATGCAGATGCGGATTCGATAGACCGGCGAGGTAGTCGAAATACTCTGCGATGCGGTCGGGCGGACAGCACCCGCAAGGGGTGTGCCGCATCCGCAGCGCGCCTTCGGCGCGGCGGGCGGACAGAGTCGTCCGCCCCTACGCAAGGTCGGAAACGCCCCGAATTTCATACGTCAAATATTCAACGGGCGCAAACATAGCGACTCCGCACGGCGTATCGTGCGATGCGGAAACCTGATTCTACGGTCGCCCGAAGGGCGTTCCTTAACCTGAAGCGTAACGACAACAGGCAGAATGTAGCGACTTGTTTTTCCGCGCGTAAGCGCTATAGAACGCGTCCTGCGCCTCTTTTTTGCATACTTTTTTCTGGCAAGACAGAAAAAAGTATGCCCGCGGAGCGACAGTTGCGGTGTCACCGCAAAAAACGGAACTTCCGGTGAATCCGGAGAAAGCCTCCTGCGTCCTCCGGACGCGGTGCCCTCCGCGCCTCCGGCACGGTATTATGTCCTCCGGGCATAATACGCCTCCCGCATCCTCCGGATGCGGTCCCCCGCGCACGCCGTGCGCGGATAAGGTGTCACCCCTTTGGGGTGACGAAATTGCCGCTTTCGCGGCGTGAAAGGACCTTCCATGAGACAAACGCTTCTCGCCGGGCTTCCGGCATATTCGATCGCGCTCTCCAACGCGCAGGTCGACACGCTCTGCCGCTTCGGCGAGGCGCTGATCGAAAAAAACGCGGTCATGAACCTGACCGCTATCACCGAGCCCGCCGCCGTGGCGCAGCTTCACTTTCTGGACTGCATCGCGCTGCTCGGAGCGGCGGATTTTCGCGGAAAGCGCGTCATCGACGTCGGCTGCGGCGCGGGCTTTCCAGGCGTGCCGCTCAAGATCGCGGAGCCGTCGATGCAGCTGACGCTGCTGGATTCGCTGGCAAAGCGCATGAACTGGCTGGGCGAGGTTTTGCCCGCGCTCGGCGTGGAGGCGCAGATCGTCACCGCCCGGGCGGAGGAGTATGTGCGCTCCTGCCGCGAGCAGTATGACCTTGCGACATCCCGCGCGGTGGCGCGGCTGAACGTGCTGGCAGAGCTCTGTCTGCCCTATGTGCGCGTCGGCGGGAGGTTTCTTGCCATGAAGGGCGCGCTCGCGCGCGAGGAGGTCGACGAGGCGGCGCACGGCATCGAAAAGCTGGGCGGGCAGGTCGCGGAGATCTATGAATACCCGGTCGCGGGGACGGTCCACAAGGCGGTCGTCATCGAAAAGCGCCGCCCGACGCCGCCGCAGTATCCGCGCGCGTTCGCGAAGATCAAAAAAAGCCCGCTGTAGGAAGTAAAAAGTAAGAGTGAAAAGTTAAGAAGTAGTGAAAAGTTAAGAAGTGTGGAGCCGGCTTCGCCGGCGAATAAAAAATATCGGCGATGTTCTTATGAACATCGCCGATTTCTTAACTTCTTAACGATTCACGATCACCGATCACTTTCAAACCGCGCTCCGGGCGCGGTTTGGAATTTATCGAACAGGGAGTGCATAGAGCGTACCGCCGACCTCGATGCAGGTGACGCTTTCGCCGCTGACCGGCGGGTCAGATGCGGAAAATGGCTCCGCGCGTCTGCCGCCGCGCAGCGTCAGGGGGTCCGTGTCCGTGACCACGCTCTCGAAGCCGCTCAAAATCAGCGCCACATCGACGCTGCCGTCGCCGTCATGGTCGAGCAGCTGGACGACCGCGCCCTCCGGCAGCTCTTGCAGCGCCGAAGCCGATGCCGGGACGTAGTTTTTGAAATACTCGGTCTGCGCTGTGAGCCGGAAGCCGTTCCCGGCGCTGATCTTTTCCAGCTTCGATGTGTCCCGAATTTCAAGCGTGCGCTCCTGCACGGACGCAGCCGGTGCGCCGAGAATTTTTCCGCTGCGCACATAGACGGCCGTCTGGTGCCCGACCAGATCCAGCCCGCTGGAAACGTCAAATTCTCGGTGCCCCTCCAGCTTGGTCGCACCCTGTGCCAGCGTTCCGCCTGCCTGCGTCAGATCGGCGCACTCGTTGCCCGTCAGCACGCCGGAATAGCGCACCGCGTCAAAGCGCACCTCAAGGTAGGTCTTCCGGTTCATCAGCCCGTCGAGCACGTAGCGCGCGGTCCCGTCCGGGTTCTCGCCGTCGACCGCGGGGCACTGCATGGCGTTGTAGATCAGCAGGCACGCGTCGTCGCGCGTGATCGGCGCGTCATAAGAGCCAGTGAAATCGTGATACAGCCCGTTCTGCGCGGCGTCGGTGTTGACGCGCCCCGCCCAGCCCGCGCCGGTGTACTGCTGCGCATCAAATCCGACCACGACCAGCAGCATTTTCGCAAGCTCCTGCGCCGTCACATCGTCCTGCGGGCGGAAATAACCGCCGGAGCCGCCGACGATCCCCTGCGCGGCGCAGTAGGCGATATAATCCTTCGCCCAGCTGCCTGCGGTATCGGCAAAGGCATTCCAGCCGGAAGCCTCCGGCGTGTCGGTGCAGAGGCAGGCGATGAGCTTTGCCGTCTCAGCGCGCGTGATCGGCGCGTTGGGGCGGAAATTGCCGCTTTGGTCGCCGACGATCAGCTCCAGATCGACGAGCATCTGCACAGCGCAGTCATTGCGGATGTCTGCGGCGTCGGCAAAGTCCGCCGTCTGCGCCGCGCCGGCAGGCAGTATGAAGATCAAAACGATCGCAAAAATCAAAAGCCAGCATACAGATCTCTTCATACGCCCGCCCCTTTCCGTTGTGTGTTGCTCTCAGTATAAGCGCCGGCGCGCCGGCGTGCAAGGGGAAGCCTTCCTTTGTAACATGATTGTAAAGAGAAGGAGCGCTTCTGTGGAAAAGTCTGTGCTTTCTGTGGACAAATGTTGAAAAATGTCCGCGAAGGTCTCAGCCAGCCGCCGGTTTTTCGATCTCGAAAAGCGCGTTGAGGAGGCTGAAGCCCGCCGTGAAGGGACGCATGAAGTTCCACACGCCCAGCCCGTGCAGTCCATACTCCTCCAGAAGGCGGTATTTTGCCATGCAGCTGCGCGCGTCCTCAAACCAGACCTCATGTACGGCGCCGTCTGCGCCGGTGTAGTGGAAGTATGGCGTCTGAGCGGTCTCGTCGTAGGAAATTTCCGCGCCGACCTGCACCGCAAGCTGCACGGCAAATTCGTTTCCGATGAGCTCCGCGCGGGTGCTGCCCGCCTGATACGGCAGCGTCCAGTCATAGGCGTAGTTGGAAAAGCCCATGAAGATCTTCTCCGGCGGCATCTCGGACACGGCGTAGTCGAGCACCCGCCGGACGGCGCGGAGCGGCGCGACCGCCATCGGCGGACCATAGGTGTAGCCCCATTCATACGACATCACCAGCACAAAGTCCGCGTTTTGGGCGATCCTGGCGTAGTCGTGCCCCTCATAGAGTACGCCCGGCTGCGCGGCGGAGGTCTTCGGCGCGAGCGCAGCGATCACGAGACCTCCAAGCTTTCCGACGGTCTGACGCAGTGCGCCGACAAAGTCGGCGTATGCCTCGGCGAGCGGCGCGCCGAGGAACTCGAAATCCACGTCTATGCCCGCGTAGCCCTTTTTGACCATCATTGCCGCCGTCTGCTCGATGAGCTGCTCAGCCTTTTCCGGGTCGAGCAGCACCTGCTCCGCGCGCAGCGCGGAAAAGCCGCCGGTTTCCGTCAGCGTCGACAGGTGCAGCAGCGGCGCGCTCGCATACTCCCGCGCAAGCGCCAGCAGCGCCGCGTCGTCCAGCGGCACCAGGTCGCCCTCGGCGGTGATGCCGTATGTAAACGGCGCTAGGAACGTCGCATAGGGCAGAATGCCGCGCAGGACGCGCTTTTCCACAAAGGGATAGGCGTAGCCGCTGACCTCGATTGCACGGCTGCGCTGCGCCTCGAGCCAGATGACGAGCACCTGTCCCGGATAGATGCGGTCGCTGCCGCCGAGATTCGGGTTGTTCCGGTAGAGCTCCAGCACCGTGACGCCGAACTGCCGCGCGATGGTGTACAGGCTGTCGCCCGGACGCACCGTGTAGGTCAGCAGCGGTTTCAGGATCAGAAGGCTCTGCCCGACTGCGAGCCGGTACGGCTCCTTCAGACCGTTGTAGCGCGCGATGAGCCCCGGCGCGATGCCGTGCAGCCTGCCGATGGAGTAGAGCGTGTCGCCCTTCTTTACCACGTGAATATCCAAAAACATCACCTCCCGTCAGCCTATGCGCGCAAAGCGCTTGAGATTCCGCCGGGTGGCTGGTATGATAAAGAAAAACAAAGCAGGAGGACACAGCGATGCTCGATCTGACCGCGCTCGGCGCATGGGAGGCGCTTCTGCATGAAGAGCTCCAAAAGCCGTATTTTCAGGCGCTTCTGAAAAATGTAAACGATGCGTATGCTGCCGGGACGGTGTTTCCTTTGGAGCAGGACGTTTTCGCCGCCTTTTCGCACACGCCGCCGCAGCGCGTGCGCGCCGTCATCTTGGGGCAGGACCCCTATCACGAGCCCGGTCAGGCGCACGGGCTTGCGTTCTCCGTCCGTCCGGGCGTCCGACTGCCGCCGTCGCTGCAAAACATCGCGAAGGAGCTCGCCGCCGACACCGGCGCGTCGCTCGCGGACGGCTGCCTTACCGCGTGGGCGGAGCAGGGCGTGTTCCTTTTGAACACGGTGCTGACGGTACGCGCGGGCGCGGCGAACAGCCACAAGGACTTCGGCTGGCAGCGCTTTACCGACGCGGTCGTCGCGTCGATCGCCGCGCTGCCGCAGCCGGTCGCCTTCGTCCTCTGGGGCGCGCAGGCGCAGAAAAAGGCGGCGGTCTGCGCCGCATCCGCGCATCCGCGGCTCATTTTGCAGGCGCCGCACCCCAGCCCGCTGAGCGCCTACCGGGGGTTTTTCGGCAGTAAGCCGTTCTCAAAAATAAATAAGTTTTTGAATGAGAATGGGGAGAAGGAGATTGAGTGGGGGACATAAATTGTAAATCGCACATTCTGCGATTGCACCGCAGTGCCGTTTTTGCGGTAACACCGCAACTGTGCCTCTGGCGGCACCATCTTTTCTCTCGCAAGAGAAAAGATGGTGGAGAAAAGAGTGCTAGGAGAACGAAATAGCGCTTACGCGCGAAAAGACGTGTCGCTCCGTTGTGCGTGTTGTCGTTACACTTTCCGTAGTCCGAACGCCCTTCGGGCGACCGTAGAATTGGGTTTCCGCATCGCACGATAAAAAATACGGGTCGCTCCGTAAACGCCCGTTGAATATTTGACGTATGAAATTCGAAACAGCCGCAGAGTATTTCGACTACCTCGCCGGACTATCCAAATCCGCATCTGCATCGTGTTTGTTGATGGCTTAAAATACGCTTTGCACAAACCAAACCCCCGGGAATAATCCAAGAAGGGGGCATCAGCCCTCTTCTTGGTCGTTTTACAGGGGATTGCAAAGGGGGAGAATCGAAACTCCCCC
>CAKTVN010000123.1 GCA_934623545.1 uncultured Oscillospiraceae bacterium | reverse complement strand
GCCGTAGGAATCCGTAATGGCGACACGGTAAGGCAGCGGATATAGAAAGCCGCTCGAGTCCTTATTGACCGGGACGTAATTGTTTTTCTTGTTCTGCTCTGCAAGCCGCGCCGCCTCTTCCTTCGCAAGCGCCTGATAGTAGTCCTTTTCCGACTGGGCGATCTGCTTGGAGAGCTCCGCCTCCTGCGCGAGATACTCCTGATATTCGGCGGTCATCTGCTCGCTCGCCTCTGCGATCTCGATCAGAAGTGCGTCCGCCTCGGTGCGCTGCTTCTCAAGGAGCGTCTGCTGCGCGGCAAGCTCCGTGATCGCGGTCTCCATCTGGGTGCGCTCCTGCTCGAGCTCCGTGCGGTTTTCCTGCACGGCGGCGGTCGCGTCGGAGAGCTTTTTCAGCATGATCTGATCGGATTTCGCGATCTCGTGTATCATGTCCACCCGGTCGAGCAGATCCGAGAAGCTGCTCGCCTGGAACAGGACCGACCAGTACGAGATCGTCCCGGTCTCCTCCATCGCGCGCAGCCGCGCCTTATACTGCTCCTGAAGCTCCTGCTCCTCCGCCTCGGCAGCTTCGACCTCCTTCTGCTTTTCGGCGATCAGGAGGCTGTACTGCTGAATTTGCTGATTGTAATTGTCGATGGTCTCGTTCGTCAGCTCTATCTGGCGGTCGATGTCCGACTTGCGCTCTACGATGGACTGCGTCTGCTTCTTGTTTTCCGCGATCTCGGAGGCAAGCGAGGTGCTCTTCTGTTCGATCGCCGACTGCTGCTCACGCAGCTTCTGAAGCTCCTTCAATATCTCCTTTGTGCTTGCCGCGCCGACCGGTGCGCTCCGGAGCCCGGAGAGCATCGTCACGGCGACCGCCGCGATCAAAAGCGCGGACAGCGCGCGGCGGATATGGGTCCTGCGATTTGGTTTCATGGCTACACCTTGAGGAATTTCCGGATGGACAGAAGGCTTCCGACGACGCCGACGGCAAAGCCGGTCAGCGCATATGCCAGCGCCACGAACTCCACGACCTCATGGAACGGAACGATCTGGATGAGCTGGAGCGTATCGACCACCGCGATCTTCTTCTCGAGGAAGTTGTAAAGCCCCCATTCCAGGAAGAATGCGATGACCGCGCCGAGCATTCCGAGGATAAAGCCCTCGACCACAAACGGGAAGCGGATGAAGCTGTCGGTCGCGCCGACCATCTTCATGATGCCGATCTCCTCGCTTCTGGAATACATGGCGAGCTTGACGGTATTGGAGATGATGAACAGCGACAGCACGAACAGCACGATGATGATGGCATAGGACGCGATGTTCAGAACCTTCTGAAGCGTCTGGAAGCCGTTGACGATCTCATAGTGCGCGGTGACACCCGCCACGCCCTCGATCTTGCTGATCTCCTCGACGGTTTGCTGCGTCAGCTTCGCATCCTCCATCGTGACCTCATATCGGTCGCGCAAGATGGACGGATCCAGACCGCCGAAGGTGGTGGTATCACTCTGCTCTTCCACGAAATTGTCGAGCGCCTGACTGCGGGAAACGAATTTCGCCTCGTGTACGTTGGAGATCAGATTGATCTGCGAGCCGACGCTCTTTGCCTGCGCCTCGGAGTAGTTCTCGTCGATGTAGACGAGCACCTGATTTTCCTTTTCAAGGTCGGTGATCATAACGTGCAGGTTGTACAGCACAAGGCTGAAGGTACCCATAATGATCAGGCACGCCACGGTCACGCAGACCGCCGCGAAGGACATGAAGCCGTGCAGGAACACGCCGCGGAAGCCCTCGCGGAACAAATATCCGATGTTATTCTTTTTCATGTAAATAGTACCCGTCCATTCCGTCGCTGATGATCCTGCCCTCGTCGATCGCCACAACGCGCTTGGTGAAGCGGTTGACGAGTTCCTTTTCGTGCGTGACGACCATAACGGTCGTCCCAAGGGCGTTGATCTGCTCGAGCAGCATCATGATCTCCAGCGAACGCGAGGGATCCAGATTGCCCGTCGGCTCGTCGGCGATGATAACGCTGGGGTTGTTGACCAGCGCGCGCGCAATGGCGACACGCTGCTGCTCGCCGCCGGAAAGCTCGTGCGGGAGCCTGCGTCCCTTGTTCTCAAGCCCGACCAGATCCAGCACATACGGCACGCGCTTTTTGATCTCGCTCTCCGCCGCGCCGATGACACGCATCGCAAACGCCACGTTGTCGTAGACGGACTTGTTCTCGATCAGGCGGAAGTCCTGGAAAATGACGCCGAGCGTCCTGCGCAGATACGGGATCGCGCGCGGACGGATCTTCTCCAGCACAAAGCCGTTGACCAGCACGCTCCCGGAAGTGGGCGCGAGCTCCGCCGTCAGGAGCTTGATGATGGTGGACTTGCCGGAGCCGGAGGGTCCGACCAGAAAGACGAACTCACCGTCATCGATCTTCATGGAGATCCCGTTGAGCGCCTTGACGCCGGGGTCATACGTTTTTACAACATTGGTTAATTCAATCATGCTACTCTCCTGCTGCGCCTGCTCCGCTCGCGCCGGTCGTCAGATGATCCGGTTTTCGCGCGAAACAAGGTACTTCTTGACCATAAGCGCGACCTTGAAGATGATCGCGTCGTCAAATTCACGCAGATCGAGCCCGGTCAGCTTCTTGATCTTCTCCAGGCGGTAGACCAGCGTATTTCTGTGGACAAACAGCTTTCTGGACGTCTCGGAGACGTTCAGATTGTTCTCAAAGAACTTGTTGATGGTGAACAGCGTCTCCTGATCGAGCGTGTCGATGGAGTTCTTCTTGAAGACCTCGGACAGGAAGATCTCGCACAGCGTCGTCGGCAGCTGATAGATCAGCCGCCCGATGCCGAGGTTTTCATAGGTGATGATGGTCTTCTCGGTGTCAAACACTTTGCCGACCTCGATGGTGACCTGCGCCTCCTTATACGCGTCGGACAGCTCGCGCAGATGGCTCGCGACCGTTCCGATGCCGATGACTGTCTTGATGAACAGCTCGGTCTTGAGCGTCTCCTCGATCTGGCGCGCGATGCGGATCAGCTCCTCGCGCTCGGTCGTGGGCGTGATCTGCTTGACGACGGCGATGTCGGTCTCATTGACGCTCAGCACAAAGTCCTGCTGGCGGTCTGGGAACATTCCGGCGAGCAGATCGACCGCCGCAATATCGGCGCGGGAGACCTGACGGACCAGGAAGACTGCGCGCGGCACGTCGGTGACGAAGTGCAGCTCCTTCGCGCGGATGTAGATATCACCGGACAGGATGTTGTCCGTGATGATATTCTTGACAAAGGTCCCCTTGTCGTGCTTCTCTTCGTAATAGGTCTTGGCGCCGTTGAGCGCAACGTAAGCCATGACGCACAGGCTGCGCGCGGTCTCGTCGTCGCCCTCGGCGAACACAGCGTAGTCAAAATAGGCGCTCCAGCTGACAAGCGGCTTAAAGGTCTTATGATCGACGACCACGATCGAATCAGGCGTGCTGTTGAGCTTGATCACAGCCTCGGGCCACTTCTCTCCGATCATGGAGGTATCGCTGCATGAGATGACGTTGCTGTCGGCGTCGATCACGCCGATCATGCGGTCGGTCGCCTCCTTCATCTGGACGATCACACTCTGAAAAACACGGCTGGACATTTGCGTCCCCTCCTCACGATATTGCTTTTTACACAAACAACCATTGACATAATACTACGCATTCGGCATTATTGCAAGAGGAATTTGACGTTTTATTTCAAAAATCGATGTCTTTTTTGTGAACTTTTCATAGTTCTTCGTCAGAACTTCCAACTTCAGAAAAAAGTTTTTTCCATTTGAATGCCGTCATTTTCCCGAAAAAGTGACAAATTGTCACCTTTTGTCTCAAAGCAGTTCCTCCACCGATTCGAGCGAAAGCTCGCGCACTTTTCCCTTCTCGAGCCCCTCCATGGTGAGCGTTCCCTCCGCGTCGCGGCGCAGATAGCGCACCGGAAGCCCCCGCGCGGCGAGCATCCGGCGCACCTGATGATACTTCCCCTCACGGATCTCGACGATGCTCCTTCCCTCGCCGAGCGGCGTCAGGCGCGCGGGCAGACACCGCGTCCCGTCTGCGAGCGTCATGCCCGCCTCAAACGCGCGCGCATCCGCCTCGCAAGCTTTCCCCTCATGCTCGGCATAATAGCGCTTCCAGACGCTGCTGCGCGGGCTGATGAGCCGGTGCGCCAGTACGCCGTCGTTTGTAAACAGCAGCAGCCCCTCGGTCGCCTTGTCGAGCCTGCCGACCGGCATCACGCCGAGGCGCCGCCAGCGCTCCGGGATCAGCTCCAGCACGCTCGGTCCGCCTGGGTCGTCCGTCGAGGTCACATAGCCCGCCGGCTTGTGGAGCATCAGCAGCACCGTGTGCAGCTTCTCGACCGGCGCACCGTCAAGCGTAATGCTCGCCGCCTTCTCGTCGAATTTCTCCTCCGGCTTCACGGCGGGGCGCCCGTCGACGCAGACGCGCCCGGCGCGGATCATCCCGCGCAGCTCCTTGCGCGTCGCGACGCCGGCGTCCGATAGTATTTTGTCCAGTCTCTGCATGGCTCGTTCGTTCCTTCTGTCATATTTGTCCGCCCACGGCAATAGGTTGTACCATCGATCAAACGATCAAAACAGGTGGGAGGAATCTGATATGGTAATCATGACTGCCAAGGTATCCAAAAGCAAACTGATCGCAATCGCCCTGATCGTACTCGTCGCGGTCATTCTTCTGGTGGTTTGTCTGACAAATTCCGGGAAGTCCGGCAGCGCGCCCGCCGCGGAAAATGCCGCGCAGGCGGCTCCTTCGGAGCTCAAGACCAACGACGACCGCGTCGCCTATCTCGCCTCCTACGGCTGGGAGGTCGCGCAGGAGCCCGTACAGACACAGGAGGTCCGCATTCCGACCGAGCCGTCGGAGGTCTTCGAGCGCTACAACGATCTTCAGGTCTCACAGGGCTTCGACCTTCACAACTACGCCGGAAAGAGCGTCAAGCGCTATGTCTATCAGATCAGCAACTATCCCGACACGGAGGACACCTATTACGCGACGCTGCTCGTCTACAAAAACGCCGTCATCGGCGGCGACGTCAGCTCCTCGGCACAGGGCGGCGTGATGCACAGCCTGTGTATGCCGAAGTGACGCGGCGCTCTCAGCACCAGAGGCGCAGCAGGCGTTTGCCCCGGCGCTCCGCGTAGCGGACCGTCGCAGCGGTCCCGCCGCCGGGCTCTCCGTCGTAGACCGTGATGACCAGCTCCGCCGCGTCGACCATCGCGCGATTGCGGCGGAGCATACAGCCGGAGGAATAGATGGGCTCCAGCACGCAGACCGCGTCGCACGCGTCCAGAAGGCGGTCGTAATGCGTCCGGTCCTCCTCCTGCCACGCCTCCGGCTGGCTCGGGCACGGGATCATGGCAATGAGGCGCACGTTCGGAAAGCGCGTCTTCGCGGCGAGGACCGCCTCGGCAAAATACGTGTCGCAGCCGCGCGCCATACCGCACAG
>CAKTVN010000122.1 GCA_934623545.1 uncultured Oscillospiraceae bacterium | reverse complement strand
GAGCCGGCGACCTTGCCGCCGAAGGACTCGATCTTCTCCGTCGCCTCCTCGCGCGTAAATAGGCTCAGCGCGCCGGTCAGAACGAAGGTCATGCCCGCGAAGCGGGTGTCAGTGACGACGTTCCGGCTCTCGAAATTGACGCCTGCGGCGCGCAGGCGCTCGATGAGGTCCTGCGACTGCGGGCTTTCAAACCAGCTGCAGATGCTTGCAGCCGTGATGCCGCCGACATCCGGGACGGCGCTGAGCGCCTCTTCAGAGGCGGACATGAGCGCGTCGAGCGAGCCGAAATGCGCTGCAAGGGTCTTTGCCGCCTTGACGCCTACCTGTCGGATGCCAAAGGCGGTCAGGAGGCGCGAAAGGTCGTTTTCCTTGCTGCGTTCGACGGCGGCTTTCAGGTTTTCGGCAGACTTTTTCCCCTGACCGGGCAGACCCGCGAATTTTTCATAGTCGAGCTGGTAGAGGTCCGCGGGGTTCGCGATCATTTTGTGCTCGATGAGCTGGTCGATGATCGCACTGCCGAGACCCTCGATGTCCATCGCCTCGCGCGAGACAAAGTGCGCCAGATTTCTCGACAGCTGCGCGGGGCACTCCGCGCCGGTGCAGCGCAGCGCAGCGCCGTCCTCGTCGCGCTCAACCGGCGCACCGCAGACGGGACAGGTCTGCGGGAGGTGATAGGGCTTCGTGCCCTCGGGGCGCTTTGAGAGAACGACCTCGAGGATCTCGGGGATGATCTCTCCTGCCTTGCGGATACGGACCGTGTCGCCGATGCGCACGTCCTTCTCGGTGATGAAATCCTGATTGTGGAGCGTCGCGCTGGTGACGGTCGTCCCGGCAAGATAGACCGGCGCGACGACCGCGCGCGGCGTCAGGACGCCGGTGCGCCCGACCTGAACGACAATATCCTCGAGCAGGGTCTCCTTGATCTCGGGCGGATACTTGAACGCCGCCGCCCAGCGCGGGAATTTCGCGGTGCTGCCAAGACGGGCGCGTCCGGAGAGGCTGTTGAGCTTCATGACCGCGCCGTCGATGTCATAGCTGAGGTCATAGCGCCCGGCGTTGATGGCTTCGATCTGCGTCTCCGCCTCCTTCGCGCTCTTACAGAGCGTGTAGGGAATGGTCTTGAAGCCGAGGTCGCGCAGAAAATCGAGCGTCTGCGAATGCGTCTCAAAAGAGACGCCCTCGGCGAGCTGAAGGTTGAAGACCAGAATGTCCAGCCCGCGCTGCGCGGCGATCTTCGGATCGAGCTGCCGCAGAGAGCCCGCGGCGGCATTGCGGGGATTGGCAAAGAGCGGCTGCCCTGCCCCCTCGCGGCGGGCGTTGAGGCGCGCGAAGCTCGCACGCGGCATGAAGACCTCGCCCCGGACGATCAGGTGCGCGGGCGCATTTTCGAGCGTCATCGGAATGGAGCGGACGGTCTTGAGATTTTCGGTCACGTCCTCCCCTATCAATCCGTCGCCGCGCGTCGCGCCGCGGACAAAGCGTCCGTTTTCATATTCCAGTGCGACGGAAAGCCCATCGACCTTCGGCTCGACGCTGTAGACGGCGTTCGGCTCCGTTTCGCGCAGGCGGGCGTCAAATTCTTCAAATTCCTCGTAGGAGAACACGTCCTGAAGGCTCTCCAGCGGGACGGCGTGCTGCACCTTCTGGAAGGCGCTGACCGCCTCGCCGCCGACGCGGCGCGTCGGGCTCAGGGGCGAGGCATACTGCGGGTTTGCAGCCTCGAGCTCCTCAAGCTCGCGAAGCTTGCGGTCGTATTCATAGTCCTCCATCTCCGGCGCGTCCAGAACATAATACTGCCGGTTGGCGCGTTCCAGCTCGCGCGTGAGCTGGTCGATTCTTTCTTTTGCGTCCATAATCTCTCCCCTTTTTATGCGCCGGGCAGGGCTCCGAGCTCAAAATAGGTCTCGGGGACCTTGCCGACGATCACGGTCTCGGCGACGACGATCTGCGTGGAAACGTCGACGCGCTCGATGCCGGCTGCTGTCTGAATGCTCATGCAGAGGCGGATCTCCAGCAAAATGCGCTGGAGCGTCTGGTTGATGCCGGCAGCGGAAAATTCACTGTAAAAATCCGCGTCGCTCGTGCTCAGGGCGATGATGCGGATCGGCAGCCCCGGTCCCTTTCCGGCGAAAAAGGACGGCATGAGGATGCTTCCGAGCGGGATGCACAGCTCCTCGGTGTCCATCTCGAGCAGGTCGCCGCACAGAAGCTCGAGCGTCAGCGTTTTCAGGCGGTTGACCTCCGCCATATTGGTGCGCAGCGCCGTGATGTTTCCGTTTACGTCCTTTTCCAGATAGATGATGCGCGAATAGTCCACGGCGCCGCTGCTGATCTGCGCGTTGATCGCGTCGTTGATGCGGTCGGAGGCGACGTTCACGACGCGCGTGCGCGCCGCCTCGCGCAGAAACGGGACATAGCGAAAGCGGACGGTCAGCGCCGCGGCGAGCACAAGCGCACAGAGGGCGATCAGCAGGAAGCGGCGGCGGTTGCGTTTTTTTCGATTCATGGCACACCTCCATATTCTATCTATGAATATGAAGGTGCGGCGGGAGTTATCCCGCGCTTATAGTTTTTTCATGTGCGCTCCGGCGGCATTCGCCATCAGGCGCTTGGTCCCGACGCCGTCAAAGGCGATCTCGAGCAGCGCGTCGCCGCCCATCGGAAGGACCGTTAAGACCATACCCTTGCCAAATGCCTTGTGCAGGACCATATCGCCCTTCGCGAAGGTGGTCTGCGCCTTTGGCTTTTTCAGCGTCTGCGTGACGGAGGAATAGTCTCTGGCGGGCTTGGCGGGCTTCGACGGACGATACCAGCCGTCGTCGCCGTAGAGGCTCGTGCGCGGGCGCTCATAGCGCTCCGGCTCCGAATGGCGCGGGGCGACGCCGATGCGCTCGACCGCGTCCTCGGGCAGCTCGTCGAGAAAGCGCGAGGGCAGGCACGAGCTGGTGCGTCCGTAAAGCATACGCTGCCGCGCGTAGCAGATGCAGAGCGTCTGCTTGGCGCGTGTGATGGCGACATAGCATAGCCTGCGTTCCTCCTCCATCTCCTCGGGGTCGCCGAGGCTGCGCGTGCCGGGAAAAAGCCCCTCCTCGACGCCGACGAGGAAGACATTCGGGAACTCCAGTCCCTTTGCGCTGTGCATGGTCATCATGACGACCGCGTCGGCGTTCGCGTCATACTGCTCGATGTCGGTATAGAGGGCGATCTCCTCGAGGAAGCCCGAAAGCGTCGGCGCATCGGTATTCTCCATGTAGCTGAGGATGCTGGACTTGAGCTCTCGCACGTTCTCGGCGCGGGTGCGCGACTCGACGTCGTTCTTCTCCTCGAGCATGGCGAGATAACCGGTGCGGACAAGCAGCTCATCGTAGAAATCAGAAAGCGTCATGGTCTCAAGCAACGCGGCGCACTCTTCGATCATGACGGTGAATGCCATGAGCTTCTGCGCGGCTTTTTCCATGCTGGGATAGCTGTAGGGGTCGGAGATCACGCTGTAGAGCGGCAGAAGCGCCGACTCTGCCTGACGCTCCGCCATCTCGACGGTCTTCGGTCCAATGCCGCGCGGCGGGTTGTTGAGGATGCGGCGCAGGCGCAGATCGTCGGTGCGGTTGTTGATGACGCTCAGGTAGGCGAGCATATCCTTGACCTCCGCGCGGTCAAAGAAGCGCGTGCCGCCGATGATGCGATATGGGACGCCGCTGCGCTTGAAGGCATATTCAAGCGCGTTCGACTGCGCGTTGGTGCGGTACAGGACCGCGTAGTCGCGGAAGTTTTTGCCGCGCGAGCGGGAGATGATGCGCGTGGCGACGTAATTTGCCTCGTCCACACCGTCCTGCGCCTCATAGACTGTGATCTTCTCGCCGTGGGCGTTCTTCGTCCAGAGGGTCTTGCCCTTTCTGCCGCGGTTGTGGGAAATGACAGCGTTTGCCGCCTGCAAAATGACCTCGGTGGAACGGTAATTCTGCTCCAGTCGGATGACCTGCGCGCCGCGGTACTGCTTTTCAAAGGAGAGGATGTTCTCGATCGTCGCGCCGCGGAACTTATAAATCGACTGGTCGTCGTCGCCGACGACGCAGATGTTCTCATAGCCCCCGGCGAGCATCGACGAGAGCTGATACTGAAGCTGGTTCGTGTCCTGATACTCGTCGATCAGGACATAGCGGAATTTTTTCTGGTAGTATGTACGCACATCCTCGCACTGCTCGAGCAGCTCGACCGTTTTGAGGATAATGTCGTCGAAGTCGAGGGCGTTTGCTTCCTTCAGGCGCTTCTGATAGGCGTCATAGAGCAGCGCGATCTTCTCCATGCGGTAATCGCCGGAGAGCGACGCCGCGCGCTCAAACTCGGGCGGATTCTGGCGCTTGTCCTTCGCCTTGGAGATCATGCTGAGGACCATGCGCGGCGCGAAGACCTTCTCGTCGAGGCTCATATCGCGCAGCACATCCTTGATGACGCGCTCGGAATCGGAGGTGTCGTAGATGGTGAAGCTGCGGTCGTAGCCGAGGCGCTCGATGTCGCGGCGGAGAATGCGGCAGCAGGCGGAATGGAACGTCATCGCCCAGACATCCAGCGCCTCCTCGCCCAGCATCCGCGCAAGGCGGTCCTTAAGCTCGTTTGCAGCTTTGTTGGTGAAGGTGATGGCAATGATGCTCCACGGCGCGACCGGGCGCAGCGCACACAGCGCGTAAGCGCGCGTGCGCTCGTCCTCGTTCGGCTCCGCGGCAAACGCCTCGAGAAACTCCACATCGTCCTCGGTGATATAGTCCGGGATCTCATTGCTGTCGGACGCGCAGCCGAAGGAGATGAGGTTCGCGATGCGGTTGATGAGCACCGTCGTCTTGCCGCTGCCCGCGCCGGCAAGCAGAAGCAGCGGTCCCTCCGTGGTCAGGACCGCTCGCTGCTGCATATCATTCAAATTGGAAAAACGACCCGCGATCACCGCGCGGCGCGCGGCAAGAAAGCGGCTTTCATAATCATTTGTCATAGCTGCACCCGTTTCGTCTGGATGCGACTATTCTAATACATTTTCGCGCAATGGTCAAATGAAATTGCGCAGCTGCGCAAGCGCCTTCTTCTCGATGCGGCTGACCTGCACCTGCGAGACGCCGATGACGCGCGCGACCTTCTCCTGCGTCAGGGCGTGGAAGTAGCGCAGGTCGATGACCATGCGCTCGCGCTCGGTCAGGCGGGCGATCGCGTCGCGAAGGGCAAGGCGCTCAACGATCCCGTCCTCGATGCCGGCGGTGCAGAGGACGTTTTCGAGCGTGAAGCCCTCCTCCCCGGTCTCCTTCTGGATGGATTCGGCGCCGGCGGTCGCCGTCTCGGCAGAGGCGATCTCCTCGACCGTCAGGTCGAGCTCCTCCGAAAGCTCGGAAAGGGTCGGCTCTCTGCCGAGCGACGCCGTCAGGCGCTGGCGCGCATATTTGACGGCGGTCGCACGCTCCTTCAGGCTGCGGCTGACCTTGACCGCGCCGTCGTCGCGCAGAAAGCGGCGAATTTCACCCGC
>CAKTVN010000121.1 GCA_934623545.1 uncultured Oscillospiraceae bacterium | reverse complement strand
ATCAAAATCACGGAATCGGTTTCGCCAAAGGCGGAACCTTTCTGATTAAAGAATTTAATCAGAAAATAGTATGAAAACTGAAAATGTGACCGGCAGCGAGGGATTTTTGCGTTGAGCAGGACATTTTTTCGCAGGAATACTGATGTATTTCAAGGAAAATGACACAGCGCACCGCAAAAAGGTCCGCTGCCCGGGTGCGTTGGGAGTTTTCGGATACACCCCATGCAAGCTGCGCACGTAAAGGAGCGTTTCATGGATACTTTATTCTCGCACGTTTCCGTCGTCACCATGGACGAGCGGATGTCCGTCTGGGTCGACGCCTTTGTCGGCGTCACCGGCGGAAAGATCGCCTATATGGGCAAAAAGCCCCCGGAGGAGCAGCCGGAGCACATCATTGACGGCTCGGGCATGGTCCTGATGCCGGGGCTCGTCAACTGCCACGCACATCTGCCGATGTCGCTGCTGCGCGGCTACGGCGAGGAACTGCCGCGTGCCGACTGGCTGACGCAGAGCGTTTTCCCGCGCGAGGCGCGGATGGACGCGCGCAGCGTCAAGGCAGCGGCGCTGCTCTCGATCGCGGAGTGTCTGCGCTTCGGCGTGACCTCCGTCAGCGACCTCTACTTCTTCTCTGACGCGGAGGCGGAGGCGGTCGCGCAGTCCGGCATCAAGGCGAACCTTGCGCGCGCCGTGACGACCGAGCTGACCGACAGCTTTGATTTTGAAGCAGACCCGGACTGCCGGGAGACCGCCGCGCTGTTTGAAAAGTGGCATGATTTTGACGGCGGTCGGCTGAAGATCGACTGCGGCATTCACGCGGCGGATTCCTCGACCTATCCCGCATGGGAGGCGCTGAGCAAATTTGCGCTGGAAAACGGGCTCGGGATGCAGCTGAACCTTTCCGAGACCGCGCAGGAGCAGGAGGACTGCCTCGACCGCTACGGGCTCACGCCCGCGCAGCTGCTCGACTGCCACCATCTGTTCGATACGCGCGCCGCTGCGGCGCATTGCGCGCATCTGAGCAAGGACGATCTGCGCCTGCTCGGAAAGCGGCGTGTCTCTGCCGTACACTGTCCCGTGAGCGAGCTGCGCCTCGCGTCCGGCTGCGCGGACGTGCCCGGCATGGTCCGCGCGGGCATGAACGTCTGCCTCGGCTCCGGCTCGGCGGCAACGGGCGGCAGTCTTGACCTGTTCGGCGTGATGAAAGCCGCGGCGCTGCTGGCAAAGGCGCAGCATAAGGACGCAGCCGCCCTCCCGGCGGAGGCGGTTTTGATGATGGCGACGGTCTGCGGCGCAAAGGCGCAGGGGCGTGACCGCGAATGCGGCATGATCAAGCTTGGCATGGACGCCGATCTCATCCTTGTGGACTTCAACCAGCCGCACCTCATCCCGTGCCACAACGTGCTCTCCAGCCTCGTCTACTCCGCCTCCGGGCAGGACGTCGCGCTCACGATGGTGCGCGGCAGGGTGCTCTACGCTGCCGGGAAATACGCCACGATCGACCTTGGCGCCGTGATGCAGGAGCTGCATGACTACGCCATCCCGACTGTTTTCTCCGACGCAAAGCCGGAGGGAGAGGAGGATGCACAGTGAACGAACAGCCGATCAAAAAGCAGTCCTTCCTTCAGGGGACCGCGATCCTCGCCCTTGGCACGATCCTCGTCAAGCTCATGGGCTTTCTCTTCAAGACCCCGCTCAACAACATCATCGGCTCGACCGGCTTCGGCTATTTCAACAGCGCGTATGATGTGTACAACGTCCTGCTCATGATCTCCACGACGGGACTTCCCGTCGCGATGAGCCGCATGATCTCCGAGGCGCAGGCGCTCGGAAACGAGGCGCAGATCAAGCGCATCTTCAAGACCGCGATCTATGTCTTCCTCGGCATCGGCATCGTGGGAAGCCTTGTGATGCTGGTATTCTGCCGCCCGCTCTCCGTGCTCGTCTCCAACAGCGAAAACTCCTGGGCGGCGATCGCGGCGCTGGCGCCGTGCGTGCTGCTCATCTGCCTGATCTCCGCCTACCGCGGCTTCTTCCAGGGGCAGAGCAACATGACCCCGACCTCCGTCAGTCAGGTCTTCGAGTCGATCACGCGGCTGGTCGTGGGGCTTCTGCTCGCGTGGCTCATCATGAAGCTGACCGGTGAAAGCTATGTCCGCGAAAACGGCATTGTGCTCGAGCCGGGGCAGACCGCGCTCGATTTCGGCGACATGACGCTCGCCGCGGGCGGCGCGATTTTGGGCGTGACGCTGGGCTGTCTCGTCTCGGTCCTGTATCTGCATGGGCGCTTCCGCCGCGCCTCCACCGCGCTGACTGCCTCCGCCGCCGGGACGGCAAAGAGTGGAAGGGCGACGATGAAGGAGCTTTTGTCCATCGCCGTGCCGATCACGCTCGGCTCTGCGGGGCTTCAGATCATCAATCTCTTTGACACGATGATCTATATGCGCCGGCTGGAGGACGGACTCGGCTGGAGCGTCGCGCTCGCGGAAAGTCTCAAGGGCGTGTACAACTACCAGCAGACCATCTTCGCGCTGCCGTGCGCGTTCATCCCGACCATCACCATCGCCTGCATCCCGGCGATCACAGCCGCGCTCACGCGCAAGGACATTGACGCCGTGCGCGCGACCGAGGAATCCGCGCTGCGCACGATGGCGCTCATCTCCATGCCCTGCGCGGCGGGGCTGTTTGTGATGGCGGAGCCCATCATCCGGCTGCTCTGCGGGAGCTACGCGCCGGAGCAGGTCGCCGTCGCGGCGCCGATGCTCTCCACCCTCGGGCTCGCGGTCATCTTCAACTCTCTGGTTTTGCTCTTCAACGCCTTCATGCAGGCGCACGGCGACGTGACCTCGCCGGTCATCAATATGTTCATCGGCGGCATCGTCAAGATCGCCGTGAACTACGTGCTCGTCGGCATTCCCGAGATCAACATCGTCGGCGCGCCGGTCGGGACGCTCGTGTGCTACATCGTCATTACGGTGCTGAACATCTTCTCGCTCAGAAAATGCGTCAGAGGGAAGCTTCCGATCCTCCGCAACCTCATTCGCCCGCTGCTCGCCTCCGCGATCATGGGTGCGGCAACGTTCATGGTCTACCGCGTGCTTGCGCACTACCTGCCGTCCGTGAGACTCGCGGGCGTTGCGGCGCTGCTGTTTGCGGTGCTGGCGTACGTCGTGCTGGTCGTTGCGCTGCGCTGCATCACGTATGAAGACTGTATGCTGCTGCCGAAGGGTGAAAAAATCGCGAAAATTCTCAGAATCCGGAAAAAATAATGGGCTTCCCCCTTGCGAAAGAGATCAAATTATGATAGATTTTATTAGTAAAAGTCGGTATGGCTTTGAGGACCTTGTCCGGCTGGTGGAGCTTTTGCGTGCGCCCGGCGGCTGCCCGTGGGACGGCGCGCAGACGCATCTGTCCGTGCGGAGAAATTTCCTTGAGGAAGCATACGAGGCGTGCGAGGGCTTTGACCGAGACGACCCGAAGCTCATGTGCGAGGAGCTCGGCGACGTGCTTTTGCAGGTGCTGTTCCATACGGATATCGAGCGTGCGGCAGGGCGCTTCACGATCGACGATGTATGCGACGGCGTGTGCAGAAAGCTCATCTTCCGGCACCCATTTCTCTTCGGCGGCGACGCCGGGAAAAGCTGGGACGAGCTCAAGCAGGAGGAAAAGGGACAGCACAGCGCCACAGAAACGCTCGACAGCGTCGCGCGTTCGCTGCCTGCCCTTCTTCGCAGCGAAAAAATCCAGAAAAAAGCCGCCAAATCCGGCTTTTCATGGGAATCTCTGGACGAAAGTCTGGACAAACTAGAAGAAGCGACCGCTCGTCTGCGCCGCGCCTGCACCAGCGGCGGCGATGCGGACGAGGCGCTCGGCGGCGTGCTCTTTGCCGCCGTCAACACAGCCATCCGGCTCGACGCCGACCCAGAGCAGACGCTGCACCACAGCTGCGAGCAGTTCATCCGCCGCTTCGGCGAGGCGGAGCAGCGCGCAGAGGCTGCCGGCGTTCCGCTCGCACAGCGCTCCAAGGAGGAAATGAATTTGCTCTGGGACGCGCAAAAATCAAAACAGGACCCTTAAAAATTTATTACTTCACGAAAAGAGGAACCATCATGAATAAAACTGAACTGATTGCGGAAGTCGCCAAGAAGTGCGGTCTGTCCAAGAAGGACGCAGAAAAGTCCGTCAACGCTACGTTTGACACCATCGCGGAAGCCCTCTGCGGCGACGACAAGGTCCAGCTCGTCGGCTTCGGCAGCTTTGAGACCAAGAAGCGCGAGGCGCGCATGGGTCGCAACCCCCGGACCAAGGAGGTCGTTGAGATCCCCGCTACCACCGTCCCCGTCTTCAAAGCAGGCAAGGCGCTGAAGGATAAGGTCGCAAAATAATCGCTCCGTGCCGCCCGCGAGGGCGGCACCGCTTTTCTCCCCCCGAAGCGGCTGGGGTGTGCCCGGAGGGCGCAGGCTCGTCACCCCGGAAGGGCGACGCCTCGTTTTGCCCGGAGGGCAAAACCGCGCACGGAGGCGCGGAGCTCAACCGCATCCGCAGGATGCGGGAGGCTTTTCGTCACCCGAAGGGGGGCACCTTATCCGCGCGCATAGCGCGCGGGGAACGTTTCAACCCCGCTTTCTTTCTCAGCATGAGAAAGAAAGCGCCGTTGACGGTTGAAAGAAAGAATGGCAAAGGGGGAGTTGCGTCGGAACAAACTTCACCTCCCTCGCTTCCGCGCAAGCGCGAAATCTCGTCCGTTTCGTTGTTCCTCCTTTTCCCACGCGAATCGCTTCGCTGGATTCGCGCGGGAGCCCCGCCTTTGCAATCCCCCTTAAAACGACCAAGAAGAGGGCTGATGCCCCCTTCTTGGATCATTCCCGGAGTTTGGTTTGTGCAAAAGAAAATTTCAGATTGACAAAACGCGATGCAGATGCGAATTTGGATAAACCAGCGTGGTAGTCGAAATACTCTGCGTCTCGACCAGGCGGACAGCACCCGCAAGGGGTGTGCCGCATCCGTAGCGCTCCTTTGTCGCTGACGGCTGCGCAAAGCCGTCCGCCCCTACGCTCCCTACTGAAAGCCAGCAGCAGCGGGTCGATGTGGGCATCGACCCCTACGAGCCTCATAAGGTCGGAAGGTGTTCCGAATTTCATACGTCAAATATTCAACGGGCGCTAATCTAACGACTTGCACGGTGTTTCGTGCGATGCGGAAACCCAATTCTACGGTCGCCCGAAGGGCGTTCCTTGACCACCGGTGTAACGATAACACGTAAGATGTAACGACTTGTTTTTTCGCGCGTCAGCGCTATTTCCGCGTCCAGCGCCTCTTTTTTGCATACTTTTTTCTGGCAAGACAGAAAAAAGTATGCCGTCGGAGACACAGTTGCGGTGTCACCGCAAAAATGGCATTCCGGTGAATCCGGAGAAAGCCTCCCGCGCACTCCGTGCGCAAAAAGAGGTATCACCCCTTTCGGGGTGATAAAAAACCGCGTCCTCCGGGCGCGCCCTGTGCCTCCGGCACAGATAGAGCGTCACCCCTTTGGGGTGACGAAGCCGCCGCTTT
>CAKTVN010000120.1 GCA_934623545.1 uncultured Oscillospiraceae bacterium | reverse complement strand
CCTTGACCTCTGATATGATAAAGAGCATTACAGGGCGTAGTTGGATAATCAATTGTTTTAATTAGGTTTTAGTATAAAGTGCATTTTCCGATTTTGTCGCCATAATGACGAAAGCGTGGGAAAAATGGATGGATGGGCATAAAAAATCCGGAAAACGAAGGTTTTCCGGAAGCATTCAGACGTGCAAACACACAGAGCCGCCGGAAGGACCGACGGCTCTGCGAGAGACATATTCAAGCTCAGGGCATTTCCGCGATGTCGCAGATGATGTCCACGCACTTGTCCACACCGATCAGACCGCTGTTGAGGCAGAGATGGTAGTTCTGCGCTTCGCCCCAGTTGCGGTTGGTGTAGTGCTTGTAATAAATTTTGCGCTTGCTGTCCTTCTCCTGAAGCCGCTTCTGCATCGGCTGCTTGGTCTCGCCGTAGCGCTCCAGCACACGCGCAGCGCGGTGCTCCATATCCGCATGGACGAAGATGTGCAGGCAGTCAGGACGGTCCTTCAGAATGAAGTCGGCGCAACGCCCGACGATCACGCATGGACCCTTTTCCGCGAGATCGCGGATGACGTTGGTCTGGCAGACGTAGAGCTTATCCGACACGGACATGGTGTCGATCAGACCCATCGGATGGGCGGAAACCGCGATATTGAACAGGAAGCTGCTGGTGACGGAAGCGTATTCGCCGATCTCTTCGATGAATTCGTGTGAGAAGCCGCTTTCCTTCGCGACCTTGTCGACCAGCTCTTTATCATAGTAGGGGATGCCCAGGCGCTGCGCGACAGCCTTACCGATGGTGCGTCCGCCGCTGCCGAACATACGGCTGATGGTGATGACTTTGTTGGTCATGAAAATACCCCCTTAAAATTTTGTGGCTACATTATACAGCATTTTTCCGGGAAGGGCAAGTAAAAAAAGAGGTGCGGAATTTCGAGAAGTGTGGTACACTGAGAAAAAGCCGACGCAAAGGAAGTGAGCAGATGAGATTTGAGCGCACCGTCCGCGAGATCGACGGGGATTACGCCGTGCTGGTCTCCGATTCCGGCGAGGAGAGCCGGACGGCGCTGGCGCTGCTGCCGGACGGCATCACCGAGGGCACGCGGCTGGTTTTTGAAAATTTCGAATACCGCATCCTGCCGTAAAATGACGGAGAAAACACATATTTTGAAATTGAAATGATGGAGGGCTTGTTATGATTCGGCACGTGATCATGTGGAAATTCCGCGCGGGCGAAGAGAAGAATATGCAGAAATTTCTGGACGGGCTTCGCGCCCTGAACGGCGTGATCCCGGAGATCCGGCGCATGGAGATCGGCGTGAACGTTCTGGAAAAGAACAATTACGACGCCTGCCTGATCGCGGATTTTGACGATCTGGAGGCGCTGGAGCGCTATAAAAAGGACCCGCGGCACGTCGCGGTTTCGGCGCTGTGCAAATCCATCCGCGAAGCGCGCGGCGCAGTCGATTTTGAATTTTGAAAGCCGCCGCCCGAGAGGGCGGCGCTTTTCATGCCGCGAAAGCGGCATGAGCTTTGTCACCCGAGGAGCGACGCCTCTTTTTGCCCGGAGGGCGTAAGCCGCGCCGCAGGCGCGGAACTCTTTTCAAGATTCACCGGAGGTTCCGTTTTTTGCGGCGACACCGCAGCTGTGCCTTCGGCGACCATATCTTTTCCCTCTTGCGGGAAAAGATATGGAAGAAAAGGACGCTGGACGTGAAATAGCGCTGACGCGCGAAAAACCATATCGTTACATTTTACGTATTATCGTTACATCGGCAGTCAAGGAACGCCCTTGCGGGCGACCGTAGAATCGGGTTTCCTGAGCGCACGATAAATTACATGAGTCGTTATGTTAGCGCCCGTTGAATATTTGACGTGTGAAATTCGGGACATTTCCGACCTTACGTAGGGGCGGACGACTTTGCGCAGCCGTCAGCGCCGAAGGCGCGCTACGGATGCGGCGCACCCCTTGCGGGTGCACACAGTATTCCTGCGTTTTTCAAACTTTCATTTGCGCCAAAACCTCTCGCCGATCACTCTTGCCGGTTGAATCATCGCTTACTTGGGCAGCAGTTTTTATAACCGAAGTCCCTTCACATCCTTGATGCGGGACAAGATCACATTCGTCCGGATGGACGCGACGCCGGGCAGCGTATCAATCGTCTCGCGCAGAAAGCGCTCCAGCTCGTCCTGATCGGCGGCGACGGCGTGTACGTGCAGGCGGCAGCCACCAGTCGTCCGGTAAATTTGCGTGACGGTATCGCTGGCACTGAGACGCTGCGTGACCGCAGAAAAGCAGTCCGGCTGCGTTTCGATCTCAAAATAGCAGGAAACCGCGCCGCCTAGCTTCTGCGGGTCGATGATGGTCGTGTAGCCCTCGATGATGCCGCTCTGCTCCAGCGCGTCGATGTGGTTCTTGATCGCGACGCGCGAATAGCCCAGCTTCTCGCCGATCTCGGAATAGCTGTAGCGCGCGTTCTCGCTCAGAAGCGCGAGGATGCTCCGGTCCAGTTCGTCCAGTCCGCTCAAATACATATCGTTCACCTCTCATACAGGATAGCATATTTTCACGGAAAATACAATACGAAAGATATATATTGCATTTTGAAACGAAATAATGTATGATAATTACATAAATAAATTTAGAGGTAATCACCATGTGCCATGACTTGACCAGAGGGAGCATTCTGAAGGGGCTTCTGCGGTTCGCGCTGCCGATGATCGCGGGCAATCTCCTTCAGCAGCTGTACAACATCGCCGACACACTGATCGTCGGGCAGGCGCTCGGGAAGAACGCGCTCGCGGCGGTCGGCTCTGCCTACACGCTGATGACGTTTTTGACGTCGATCTTTCTTGGGCTGTCAATGGGCGCGGGTGCGCTGTGCTCCATCTACCTCGGAAAACGCGACGAGCGCGCGCTGCGCAGCGCGGCGGCGCACGCGTTCGTGCTGATCGCGGCGGTCACGCTGGTCCTGAACGCATTGGTGTATCTGTTTCTGGACGCTATTTTGCGCTTCCTTCAAGTTCCGGCGGAGCTCTATGGGTCCATGCGCCTCTACCTTGTCATCATTTTTGCCGGGCTGGTCGCGACGTTCCTCTATAACTTTTTCGCGTGCCTGCTCCGCGCGGTCGGCAATTCCGTCGCGCCGCTCTGGTTCCTCGGCGCGTCGGCGCTTTTGAACATCGGGCTGGACCTGCTGTTTGTGCTGGTGCTGCACTGGGGCATCGCGGGCGCGGCTGTGGCGACGATTCTGGCGCAGTATCTTGCCGGAGTGGGGCTTGCGGTCTATGTCCTTCGGAAGTGCCCAATGCTGCTGCCGCGGCGCGGCGAGCTGCGGTTCGAGCGTCAGATTTTACGCGAGCTGTTTGACCTTTCGCTCCTCACCTGTGCGCAGCAGTCCGCAATGAATTTCGGCATTCTGCTCATCCAGCGGCTGGTCGACAGCTTCGGTCCGACCGTGATGGCGGCGTTTGCCGCGGCGGTCAAGATCGACTCCTTCGCCTATCTGCCCGTACAGGATTTTGGCAACGCCTTCTCGACCTTTGTGGCGCAGAACTACGGCGCGGGTCAGACGCAGCGGCTGAGAAAGGGGCTGCGGCAGGCGACTGCGGTCAGCGCGGCGTTCTCCGCACTGATCTCCGTGCTCGTCTGCGTGTTTGCAGAGCCGCTCCTGCGGATCTTTGTGCAGGCAGGGGAGACGCAGGTCCTCGCCGAGGGCACGCTGTATCTGCGCGTAGAGGGCGCGTGCTACGTGGGGATCGGCTGCCTGTTCCTGCTCTATGGCTTCTACCGCGCCGTCAAGCGTCCGGGGATGTCCCTTGTGCTGACGGTCATCTCGCTCGGCGTGCGCGTCGCGCTCGCCTATGCGCTGGCGCAGCCGCTCGGCGTCTTTGGCATCTGGATCTCCATTCCGATCGGCTGGCTGCTCGCGGACTGCACCGGCTACGGCTATTATCTGCTGCGGAAGGACAAGCTTTTGCCAAAAACCTCGTAGAGTTCCGCCGCGCACGGCGCATAAAACACACTACGTGCCGCAAGTGTGGGATTTGTGTGCAAACGGCACACAAATTATGCGCGCAATCTTTTTCAGACGCGATGGCAGCGCAGCCAATCGCGTTTGAGCGCTTTTCAAAAGTATTTTTGAAAAGCGCAGGTATCCCCGCAGCTTGCTGGTCAGGCTGCGGGGATATTTTACGCGGCGGCAGCCCTTTGCGCCGCTGCGTCCAGCATATTTTCAAGGAAGATGCCATAGCCGCGCTCGGGGTCGTTGACCAGAACGTGCGTTACCGCGCCCGCGAGCTTCCCATCCTGCACGATCGGGCTGCCGGACATCCCCTGAACGATGCCGCCGGTCTTTTCCAGAAGCGCCGGGTCTGTCACCCGCAGCAGCAGATTCCGCCCGTTTTTCGCGTCCGGATAGAGCTTCAAAATCTCAATGTCATATTCCCGGACCTCCGTCCCGTCCACGTTCGACAAAATTTTCGCCGCGCCGGTGTGCACCTCGTCCGTGCCCGCGACGGGCAGCAGCGCCTTGTGCGGCAGCGTCTGCATCACGCCGAACACGCCGCTGTCGCAGTTCGCCGTGACGGCTCCGATCGACCGCGACAGGTCGAAAACGCCCTTCAGCATCCCCGGTGTGCCGCGGCTGCCCTTGCAGACGGACGCGACGCTGGACGAGACCACAAAGCCCGAGGTAATGTCTGCGGGCTGTGTGCCGCCGATGGCACCGACGCCGTGCCCGAGCGCACCGAAGCATTTTGTCTCCGGGTCATAGTATGTCACCGTTCCGATGCCAGCGATGTGATCCCGCAGCGAAACGCCGATGCGGTAGCCGTCCTGCGTTTTTTCGGGCGTGATATAGAAATCCGTCTCCTGCTGCCCCCGGCGGACCGTCAGAAGCACGCCGCCGCCCGCCTGAATGCGCGTCACAAGCTCCTGCGCGGAGCATACGGCTTCTCCATCCGCCGCTAAGATCGTGTCTCCCGCGCGAAGTCCGGCGGTCTGCGCCGCCCCGTCCGTCACCTCCGCGACCAGAAGCCCCTCGGTGTACAGCTTCAGCCCGACCGTATTTCCGCCCGGCATCAAAAACGCCGGGACCGCCGCCAGCGCCGGCGTCGCCAGCAGCAATGCTGCCAGCAATGCGGCGGCGAGCCTGCGCGCCGCTGTTTTATATTGTTTCATAGCCCTCATCCTCTCCTGCGCCAAATCTCACAGGACTTAATATGCCTGCCTCGGGAGAAAACAACCGGGCGGGGGATTAGTAAAAACAAGCGCCTTTTCCTTGTCAAAAAGATACGGCGGCGCAATGACAGCCTCTGCGCCGCCACGGCGTGGGAGATGCTGCCGCATCCGGCGCGATTTTCCATGCGCGGAGCGCCTTCGTTTGAGAGACCGCTGAAAATTCATGCTTATTTTTTGCAGATCAGCTGAAATTTATCTTGACATTTTTGCGAATTTCAGTATAATAATACTTGCGTTTTGACGCAAAACCTTTTTAGGGGATTTGTGTAACGGTAGCACACCGGACTCTGACTCCGTTTGCGGGGGTTCGAATCCCTCATCCCC
>CAKTVN010000119.1 GCA_934623545.1 uncultured Oscillospiraceae bacterium | reverse complement strand
CTCCTGTTCTGAGCAGAGGCAGAAGCCCCGCCAATCACGGTACATCATGGAAAACCCGCTCCTTTCTGCAAATACGGTCGAGCTGCTGAAGGCTGTCGAGCAGATACGCCGACGGCGGCAGCGCGCCGTCGTGCAACATACACTGCCCCTGCTCCGGCAGGCGCGGCTGATAGAGCGCCTCGCCCAGCCGGCGGATGGTCAGCGTCGAGGAAAATTCCCGCTGGTGCGCCTGCTCCAGCGCCTGTAAGATCTCCAGCGCGTTTTCAAGCGCCGTCTTTGACAGCGCGTGTACATTTTCCTCCGACGCGTCGCGGAAGTAATTCGGATAGTAATACGGCAGGATCAGATTGATCGACGGCAGGCTCCGCTTTTTGCTGCGCGTGCCCTCGACGCTGTCGCCGCCGAGGAAGGGGTAGAGGAGGCTCTCCGTCACCCAGTAGTGCAGGTTCGGGATGAAGTATTCGCACTCCGCCGTCCGCCCCTGCGCCTGCATGATGTCGCGCCCGCGCCCGGACAGGATCGCGACGACGATCTTCTCGGGCTCGAAGCCCTCCGCGCGGAAGACCTGATCGAGCTTTTCGAGGCGGTAGCCGTTGTGCAGCAGATCGTCGACCAGCAGCACCGGGCGCTCAAAGCTCGCGAGCATCCGCACCTGATTGCGCAGCGGCGAATAGCCGGGAAATTCCTGAATGTCAAAATGCTGCAAATCGGTGTGGAAGCACTTTTCGACGTGCAGCGTCTTGGTCACCATGTGCGGCACCACCACGTCGGATAAGATTTTTCCGTAGGGCACGCACATTCCCGGACCCAACCGCACGTCCGGCGGGAGCCGGTCCACGCCGCCGAGGCGCTGCACCCGCTCCATCAGCGTCTGGCTGAGCATTTCGGAGTCAAAGCATAAAAGCAGCTGTCCCGGGAACATCTGCCCCAGCGCGGCGCGCAGGCGCGGGCGCGTCCGCAGGACCGCCTGCCGGACCCGCTCGTCGTCATGCAGCGGCTGCTTGATGGCGAGCAGAACGTCCTGAAGCAGCATGACCGGCGCGCGCATATCCACGCACCAGACCGTCTCGTGCCCCGCGACCGGCAGAAAGCCCAGCTGCAAAAGCGCCTCGCGCAGCGCGCCGTCCGCCGCGCCGCAGCGGCAGACCGCATAGGTGTGCTCGCGCTCCAGGCTGCGCGCCAGAAGCTCGTTGAGGAGCATCCGGCTGCGCTCGGCGTCGCCGCCGCAGCAGACCGCATCGATGCTCAGAAGCCGCCCGGACGCGCGGCGGCGGACCTCCCGCGCGGCGTCGAGCGAGCCCAATACGTCGTAAAGGTCCCGCACCTGCACCGTATGCGCCGCCGTCCAGCCTGTGAGCGCTCCGCGCTCGCGCAGCGTCACGCCGACCGGCGCGGGTCTCTGCGCCAGCGCCGCGCGCATCGCCTCTGGAAGCTCCGGCGCGTCCGAGAGATAGAGATGATACTGCAAATTCTGCTGCGTCAGCTCGCTCTTTGACTCCGGCTCGCGGATGTAGAGCCCGTTTTCATAGATGAACGACTGCACCACCGGGTCGACCAGCATCGAAATGTCCAGCCCACGATCCACGTATTCGCGGATGCGGGTGGAGCTGACCGTCTCATAAAACGCGGGCAGCGTCAGCACGCGGAGCTTGCCGCGGATGAGCTTCTCAAAGTCCTGCGCCTGCGCCCCGGCATCCTCGCCGCGGTAGAAGATGATGTGGTTATAGTCCGCCGCCGAGCCGGGCTGCGCGCTGCGGTAGGCGGAGGCGTTGCGGATGACGTCGCTTCCCGCGACGAGATAGAGCTCGCGCCCCGGCAGCAGCGCCTTCAGCCGCGCCAGATCGCGCGGCATGGCGATGTTGATCGGAATGTCGTCCGGGAAGAGATAGGTATCCCACTGGTCCGCCGCGGAAATGGCGACGATCTGCCGCCGCAGCAGCTTCGCGAGCGTCTTTTTGCTCCAGGAAAATTCGTCGACCGCGAGATAGACCTCGAAGCCGAGGCTCCGGATGCGCTCTACGATCTGCTTGTGCCCGGCGGAGAAGGGGTCGAAGGTCCCGGGGAAGAAGGCGGCTGGCTTTATAGGCGCGAAGGGGAACGCGCCGCGCTCCACCTCGTGGCGGACGATGAAGCGGTAGAGATGGTTGAGCATCGCGGAGGTGTGGAACATGGCGAGCCGCCCGTCGCGCGGCTGGCTCAAAAGCGTCAGCAGCTTCTTGTGCAGGCGGGCAAAATACGCGCCGCGCGCCGCAAGCGTCAGCCGGTCGCTTCCGAAGATGTCGCAGCAGAGCACGCGCATCGCGGTCTGGTGGACGCTGTCGTCATAGTGGCTCACACCGGTCATCAGATTGCCGAACAGCCGCCCCAGCATCTCGCGCGAGGGGTCGTTCAGCGAAACGATGACCTCGCCGATGGCGCTGAGCGCCACGCACGCCGTCCGCGCGGACGCGCCGTGCGCCATGCGCTCGAGATATTCGATCGACTCCGTCAGCTCCTTCTCCGGCAGCAGGCAGATGAAGCGCCCGATATACGGCGGAATAAAGCGCGTGACCTGCTCTTCGCCGGTCTCCAGCTCACGCATGAGGTCGCACGCGATCTCGTTGATCTGGTCGACGGACAGCAGCGGTGCGATCTTCAGCAGATGCTCCCCGGCGGATTCGCGCACCGGCAGATGCTCGGAAACGCAGAGCAGATTGGAAAAGTGCATCGCCGTGTGGAACACATCGCGCCCGCCCGCTATCGCGTCGGCGCACAAAAGCGCGATCTGTTCAAGCTTGACCGTCCAGTGGACGGCGTTTTTGAGATTGCTCAGATAAAGCAGCGCGATCTCGTGCTCCTCGAGCGGCGCAAGGCGCTCGCCGAGCAGCTCCGCACGCAGATAGCGCAGCGCGGGCTCCTGAGCGCAGTCTGAAAGCGCGCCGGCAAGCGTCTGAATGCGCCCATTCAGCGCCGGGATCTGCTGCAAATGGTGCAGAAGGCGCAGCGCGATCAGGCGGCAGCGCAGCTCACCGCCTTCGGCGAGACCTCGCAGCGTCTCGAGCAGCGCGTCCATCGCCTCCGGCGGGAAATCGGCGCATGGGACGTGGCACAGCGCGTCGATGAGCGCGAAGCGGTGCGCATCGTCCGCTGTTTCCAGCTCCGAGCGCAGCGCCTCCATCAGCCGCGGCGCCTGCTTTTCATCGCACGCGGCGAAAAGGCTCTGGCAGACCGTCTTGAGCGAATTTGCGATCCGCAGCGCGTGCCGCGGCGAGTACTTCCGGTCCGGATAGAGGCAGGCGTGCAGATAGAACCGCCAAAGCTCCACCGCCTCGTCCAGCAGCGCCGCCATCGCCGGCGTCATCGCGCCCTCGTGTGCGCCGTGCGGGCGCTCCTTGCGGTATTTCGGTCCGCTGTTGGCAAGAATTTCGCCCATGATCTCGCCCGCCGCCCGGCGCACGTCGCCGTCCGGATGGATGAGCAGCTCATACAGCAACACCAGCAGCTTTTTCTTGTTCGTCTTGGACAGATAGGTGCTGTATTCGCGAAACAGCGTCAGATCGGTCCGGATGCGGTGCAGATTTTTCTCGCTCTTCGCCTGCTCGAGTAGGCGCGAGAACGACTGCTCCACGCTGACCGTCCGCATCAGCGCGATCGAGCCGGAGAGCGTCATGCATCGCAGCGCCTCCAGCGCCTCGTCCGCGTCCATCAGCGCCGCATCCTTCCGCGCGGCGGGCGTGAGCGCGTCGCAGCCGAGCTCCGCCGGCACGCCGTGGGCGCGCAGCAGCCGCTCAAAGTCGAGGAGCTTGGAATAGACCGTCTGGTAGCGGCGGCGCTTTTCCTCCGTCACATCCGCGAGCTTGGACAGGATCATTTCATATGAGTCGCGCAGCGAATAGATGCGGATCTTTTCCCGCCCGTTTTCCCGCGTGCCGCGCACGCGGAAGTCCGCGTAGATCAGCAGCAACGACTCCACCGGCAGATTCTCAAATTCCAGATCCCAGGTCGAGTGATTCGCGGCGACGTGCCCGATCTCCTCCATGCCGTTCTCGCTGAACCACTGCCAGGTGTAGTAATAGTGCAGGTATGGGATACGCGCGGCATCCGCGCCGCGGCAGCCGAATTTTCCGATGTCGTGCCCGAACGCCGCGCCGCTCACAAGCGGAAGGTCCACCGCAATGCCCGCGCGCGCCGCGAAGATCGCCGTGTGCAGCGCGAGGTTGTGGACGCCGATGATGTGCGACGCTGGGTCAAATGTCCGGCACTCGCGCGTCAGGCGCAGCAGCGCCGGGATGTGCCCCTGCGCGCTGGCGCGGCAGAAGGTCTCATACTCCGCCGCGACGCGGCTTTCGCGAAGGCAGCCCTCCGGCAGCGGAAGCACGTCCGTCAGTGGGTCCGGCGCACCGTCATAAAAGTCAAAGAGCGTTTCCAGCACGGCGAGATAGCGCGCCTGCGCCGCGCTCAGCGCGCCCGCCGGGTGCGTCTCGTCCGGGAACAGATTCGCCGTCAGCCGCTCCAAAAGCGCGGACAGCCATGCCTCCGCGTTCTCCTCCGGATACAGCGCCGCGAGCGTCTTATGTCCCAGCGCCGGGTCATGCCCGTCGAGCGTCCGCAGCGCCTGCGGCGCCTGCGCGCCGAGAATTTCCTCCAGTGCCCGCCCGCGCGCCTCCTGTTTTCTCGCATCCATTTTCTCACCGCACCTTCCGCCGGTTTTCCCCAGCGCTTTTCCTGCATCATATCACAGCTTTTCCGGGGAACCATGCCTTATCTGTAAAAAAGCGCAGGAGCCCTCCCTTTTGGTAAGCTCCTGCGTTCAAATATGTAATTTATTCCTTGACCGTGCCGTCGGCGTTGAAGACGGGCAGGGGGTTGAGGTAGATGATGTCCTCGCGCTTCTGCGCGTCGCCCTCTGCCAGGACCGCCATGCGCCCGGCAACGGTGCCGCCCGCCTTCGTGACCAGCTCTTCCATCGCCTTGAGCGACTCGCCAGTAGAGATCACGTCGTCGACGATCAGGATGCGCTTGCCGCGGATGAGCGCCGCGTCCTCGCCGCCGAGATAGAGGTCCTGCTCATGCTGGGTGGTGATGGAATGGACCGTCACATGGATGGGATCGGTCAGATAGACCTTCATGCCCTTGCGCGCGACGAAATAGGTCTTCGCGCCGCTCTGGCGCGCCATCTCGTGGATCAGGGGGATGCTCTTTGCCTCGGCGGTCAGAAGGTAGTCGTAGTCCTTGGGCGCGGCTGCGAGCAGCTCGCGCGCGCACGCCACGGTGATCTCCGCGTCGCCGAACATGATGAATGCGCCAATGTAGAAGTCGTCCGCCACCTTGCACAGCGGCAGGTCCCGGTCGAGACCGGCAATGTTCATCGTATATTTCATACTTCTCGTCTCCTTATGCCGGTCAGTCCGGCGAATGTCCATGTGTTTTTTATTATACGTTGCGCAGAGAAAAATGTCAATCATAGCCACGCACGCCGCGCCAAAGGCGCGATCGTCACCCCGGAGGGGTGACGCCTCTTTTCCGGATTCACCGGAGGTTCCGTTTTTGCAGTGACACCGCAACTGTCGCTCCGCGGGCATACTTTTTTCTGTCTTGCCAGAAAA
>CAKTVN010000118.1 GCA_934623545.1 uncultured Oscillospiraceae bacterium | reverse complement strand
CTCCCCCTTTGCCATTCTTTCTTTCGACCGTCAACGGCGCTTTCTTTCTCATGCTGAGAAAGAAAGCGGGGTTGAAAAACCGCGCCTGCGGCGCGGCACTGCGCCCTCCGGGCGCAAAAAGGCGTCAGCCCTCCGGGGTGACGGTCAAAAAGGGCAGCCCATAAGGGCTGCCCTTGAATGTTCAAATCAAAGATATTTCGCCATATAGCCGGGCGCGTTGTCCGGGTCGCCCTGCATGGTAAATGTAAACGAAACATTGTTTGCAAGGGAGAACTGGTTGCACCAGTTGAGAAACGCCTCGGTCTCGGCGTCGTCCTTGCAGTGTGCGATCTTATATAAGCCGTCCGCGAAAATGTGGGTGATGTCAAAATTGCCCGCGTGCAGACCGCTGATAAAGCCTTTCAGGAATGTGTAGCTGCCGAGCGCGTATTCGCTGGCATCGATCAGACGGACACGGTGGTCAACGTCAAAGCGCATGGTGTGCCCCTTTTCGATGCAGACCATGCTGCCGCTCTCTTCTTTCAGAGCCTGATGGATTGCGTCAAGAAGCCGTTTTGTTTTGCCGGAACCTTCCAGTCCCATGATGATATGAACCATAGGGCATTCCTCCTTTTTACGGTTCAATGGATGTTCACGTTTATTCTATCATCTTTTTGTGAAAAGCACAATAGGAGATTTCCCGGGAAATGCAAAAGAATGGCGCTTACGGCTCGGCTTCCGGTCGCCCGAGCAGCATGGCGGCGGCGCGGCGGGTCGGAAGCTCCGCAGGCAGATCGAAGGGGTCGACGCCGCAGGCGCAGGCGAAGATCGCGTTCGCAAGCTCGAAGAAGTAAAACAGCTCGCCCAGACGCGCCGCATCGAGCGTCTCGCTCTGCTCCAGAACGATGATCGGCGTATCCGCTGCGGCGTGCGTCTGAAGCATCGCCTGACAGGTCGCCTCGGCAACGTCCGTGACGGTCCGCTCGGCGAGATAATCCAGCCCGTCGTAGTCCTTCCAGTCCATCTCAACGTTGACCTTCTGACCGCTCAGCGGCGGGAAGCGCAGCAGCGTTTCAAACAGCGGATAGCGCCCCGAGGTGAGCATATGGTCCAGCGCGTCGAGATCGCCGGTCAGGTCGGCGTGCATGGGAAGCACGCCCGCGCCGCTCTGACAGGTATGGCGGAGGACCCACTGCGACCACCATTTTCCGAACGCGGCGCAGCTCGGGTCAAAGGTGCCGAGCAGCTCGGTCGTGCGCCCCTTGCCGAAGAGCGCATAGCGCGCCCCGGCGTACATCCAGACCGGATTTTCAAACGCGCGCAGATCATACTGGCGATACGCCTCCGCCGCGCCCTCGAGAAGCTCCAGCGGGTCGATGCCTGCGGCTGCCAGGGGCAGGAGCGTCGCGGAGGTCAGCGCGCTGTATGCGCCGCCGGGCTGCGACGGCATCGGAAGGAGGGTATGCCCTTCCTCCTTTGCCATGACTGCCATCGGCGTATCAGGCAGCGCCGAAACGTAAATGCGTGTTTTGGTCTCTGCGCCGTAGCGGCGCTCCATCATCCAGCGGATGGCGCGCGAGGCGATCGCGGTCTCCATTTCCGTACCGAAGGGCGCGATGATGTGCAGGGAAAAGCTGTGCCCGTCGAGCAGCTCGCACAGGTCGAGCCATTCGCGCGCGGAAAGGTCGCTCCCGGCGAAGAGCACGCGCGGCTTTCCGGCAAAGCGGCGCCGCCGCCCGCAAAGCAGATCGAGTCCTGCCTTTGCCGCCTGCGCGGCGCTGCACGAGCCGAGCACGACCAGCGTGTCCGAGGACGCGCGGATGGCATCGGCTGCGCTGCGGACCGCGTGCAGCGTCCGGGCGGTCAGCGCGTCGGACTGACCGAGCCAGCCAAGATACTGCGCAAAGCCGGGCTGGTTGCTGCGCAGATGCAGATGCGCGTCAAACAGGTCCTTTTCCCGGCTGAGAAGATCGGGGAGCGTGACACAGCTCCAGATATTAGACAATTCAACGTTCAGCATAAACGCTCCTTCCGGCGGAGAGAAAATCAGAGATGTTCGTGCGCGCTCACGCCCAGCCGCCGCGCCCGGTCAGACCGGAAAACACGCCGGACACGCCCAGCAGAATGGCGAGCAGGATCACAACGACGTAGACGCAGAAAAAGCTGCGCGCGAAATTGCGCTTGTTGATGTTGGCGCTGCCGACGGCATGGCAGATCAGGAAGATCCAGCCGACGACGGGCAGGGCGTAGAGAATTTCAAGCCCAAAATAGGTCCACGGCGAGAGCGGGCGAAGCTCCGGCGGGAGACGGTCCATTTCATTCATTGCGACGGCTCCTTTCCATGGAAAAGCTCAAAGCTGCCCCGGCTTGCGGGGGATGTATTCGCCGACCGGCCCGATCCTGATCTCGCCGTGGTCGACGGCAAGCTGCCCGCGCAGCCAGACCTGCGCGATCGAGCCGTGGGTGCGGAAGCCCTCAAAGGGGGTGTAGCCCGCAGCGGAGATTTGATCATCAGCGGTGATGACGGAGTCTGCCTCTGGGTCGTAGACGACGATGTCCGCGTCGCTCCCGCTTTGCAGAACGCCCTTGCGCGGATACGCACCGTAGAGCTTCGCAGGATTTTCGGAGAGCAGGGCGCACATCTGTTCACGGGTGATGCGCCCCTCGGCGACGCCCGCCGAGTAGAGCAGCAGACCGCGCGTCTCAACGCCCGGAAGCCCGCCGGGGATCTTTGTAAAGTCGCCCTTTCCGGCATCCTTCTGCTTCAGCGTGAAGCTGCAATGGTCGGTGGAAACGGTCTGGACGGCGCCGTTTGCGAGCGCCTTCCACAAAAGCGCCTGATCGTCCTTCGTGCGCAGCGGCGGCGCGCAGACGTAGCGCGCGGAGTCGGTGTATTCCGGCTGACGGTAGCGCGAATCGTCGAGCAGCAGATAGTGCGGGCAGGTCTCGACATAGACCTTCTGCCCGCGCGCGCGGGCGGTCATGACCTCCTGAAGCGCCTCCTTCGTGCTCAGGTGGACGATGACGACCGGCGTACCCGCGACCTGCGCGATGCGCAGCAGATGCGCGACGGCTTCGGCTTCGGTGGCGTTCGGGCGGCAGGCGGGGTGCGACGCGGGGGAGACCTCACCGGCAGCCTTGTGCTGCTCGATCAGCGCGTCGATCACGCCGGCGTTTTCACAGTGCACGCCCGCGATCGCGCCGTATTTGTGCAGCTCCTCCAATGCGAGGAAGAGGTCCTTGTCGCCGATCATCATGGCGGGATAGGTCATGTACATCTTAAACGACGGGATACCGGCTTCCAGCATGGCGGGGATCTCACCGCGGATGCCCTCGTTCCAGTCGTCGATGGTCATATGGAAGCCGTAGTCGCAGGAGGACTTTCCGTCCGCCTTCTGATGCCAGAGGCGAAGACCGTAGTCCAGCGTCTCACCCTTGTTCGGGCAGGCAAAGTCGATGACCATGGTCGTGCCGCCGCGCAGCGCGCTGCGCGTGCCGGAGGCGAAGTCGTCTGCGGTCGTGGTGTTGCAGACATCGAGATCAAAGTGGGTGTGCGCGTCGATGAAGCCGGGGAAAAGCAGCTTGCCGGTGACGTCGACGATCTGCGCGTCCTCGCAGCTCAGGCTTTCGCCGACTGCGGCGATCTGCTCGCCATCGATGAGAAGGTCCGCGCAGCGCGAGACGCTGCCGCCGACGACTGTTCCGCCCTTGAGAAGGTATTTCATAAGCTCCACTCCATTCTGAAGAATTTTGCCAGTCTAGCTTCAGTATACCACAGATTTTGTGAAATGAAAAACTTTTTTACGCGCACGCACGGTGGAAGTCTGAATGGCAGCGTGCGCGGCGGGCAAAAATTCTCCGCACCGCGGCAAGAATTCGCGTTCCGGTATTGAATTTGCGCGGCAATTCGTATATAATATCTGTAACTTTTAGTTATTGGAGGGAAGACGGCGTGTCTCAGGTCGTATCCGTGATCTCCGGAAAGGGCGGTACCGGCAAGACCTCTTTGTGTGCCGGGATCGCGTCCTGTCTCGCCGCCGAGGGCAGCCGTGTGCTCTGCATTGACGCCGATGTTGGGCTTCGCAATCTCGACATTTCGCTCGGCATGAGCGACGAGCCCATTCTTCCCTTTACCTCCGTCATGCGCGGAGAGTACGCGCTGGAAAGCGCGGCGGCGCATCCCATGATCCCGAACCTGTTTCTGCTGACCGCGCCGGTCACGGAGGCGGCGGAGGAGCTGGACAAGCACCAGTTCGGCGCCCTTCTGGACGCCGCGCGCGAGCGCTTTGACTGGGTGCTTCTCGACGCACCGGCGGGCATCGGCGCAGGCTTTCGTCTGGCGACGGATTTTGCCGATCAGGCGCTCGTCATCGCCGCAAGCGACCCGGCGAGTCTGCGCGACGCGGCGCGGGCGACCGATGTGCTGCTGAAAAACCGCCCATCGATCGAGGCGCGGCTCATTGTCAACCGCGTTCGCCCGGCGCTTTACCGGCGGATGCAGGCGACGGTCGATGATATCATGGACGGCGTGGGTCTGCCGCTTCTGGGCATCGTCCCGGAGGACAGTGGCGTGACGCTTGCCGCGGCGCAGGGTGCGGCGCTCGTGCTCTACACCGAAAACGGCGCAGCAAGAGCCTGCCTGAACATTGCGCGCCGCCTCAGCGGCAGAAAAATACCGCTCATGATGCGCTGAGACCCTTTTTAATTTCGCTTTTTGCAGCTTTCTCCGCCCCGCGACCTCCGGAGCGGAACCCGCTTTCCCCATGGCGCCGCCGATGCGGACCAAATGCGCGGCGACGCCCCATACTTTGGAAAGGAGCTGGATCCAGGACCTATGAATATCACTTTGATGGCGCATGATAAAAAGAAGGAGCTCATGGTGCAGTTCTGCACCGCCTATAAGAGCATCCTCTCAAAGCACAGTCTTTCCGCGACCGCTACGACCGGGCGGCTCGTCTCTGAGGCGACGGGACTTCCCGTTTCGCTGTTCCTGTCTAAAAATCAGGGGGGACATCAGCAGGTCGACGCGCGCATCGCCTATAATGAGATCGACCTCGTCATCATGTTCTCCGACCCGAACGACAACGACCCATGGGAGGATCAGCGCATCATGCGTACACTCCACCTGTGCGATACCTATAACGTTCCGTGCGCGACGAACCTCGCCTCGGCAGAAATGCTGATCCTCGGGCTCCAGCGCGGTGATCTGGACTGGCGCATGATGGTGCGCACCAAAAAGTCCGTCCGCTGAAAACTGAATCCTGCCATGACGCGGAAGCAGTACCGCCGCGCGCCGGTCAGAGAGGGAGCCAGAATGCTGAAAGGCTCCTGCGGCGCAGAGCGCGAAGGACATCCGCCGAGCAAGCGTATAAGGCGCACGCGCCGAAATCGCCGGAGCTCCGCCCCGCCTGCGCGGAGAAAGGGAGGGCTTCGCCCTCTGAACATGGGTGGCACCACGAAGTATCCGGAGATACTCTCGTCCCTTGGCTTTTGTCGCAGGGGTGAGAGTATTTTCTTTTTTACAAAATCCCGCCCCGGAGGGCGGGATGCCGCGCCAAAGGCGCGGAGGTAACTGCGTCCGGAGGACGCAGGAGGCGTGTTTCAGCCCCTTTT
>CAKTVN010000117.1 GCA_934623545.1 uncultured Oscillospiraceae bacterium | reverse complement strand
GCAACCATTGTGTTTTTGAGGCGGAAATGGGACGCAATGGGGCGCAAAATGCTTTTACGATAAAAACAGATAAAGCAAAAAAGCTCTTCTCACACGGACGCTGTATATTCTTCACAAACATCCGCCTGTTCGCGGAGAATTTTTGCATTTTTTGTATATTGACAAATAAAAATGCAGGAATTATAATAGCGCCATCTTCAAAAGGAGGGCGACATCATGAAGCGTTTTGAAATGCGGCAATTCAATACCTGCTCCGCGACCGATGCGTCCTCAAACGCACCGGCGGCTTGTCATGCTGCCTCCGCTCTGAGCCTTATCATGGATACTGCCATTCTGGCAGTATCCATTTTTATTTGCGCGCTTGTAAATCTGTGCGGGATCTTGAACCTTCTTGGTCTGATTCTTGTTCTTGTACTCGTTTTCCTTGTACACATTATGATTTGGCGCGCGGACAATTTCATATCGCCGAAAGGCAGGATCAACCGGGCAGGGAAGGCAAGCGCCTGACAGCCCATTTCAGAAAGCAAAGCGGTTCTGCCAGAGCAGGACCGCATTTATTTTGATTTCACGCTGGTTTCAGCTTGAAAAATATATCCAAAAGAGGTAAGCAAAATGAAAAAGTTTCGTAATGTCATGTGTTTGGTAATGGTATTTGCGATGCTTCTGTGCGCTCTGAGCGCCTGCGCAAGCAGCCCGAAGAACGACAGCACGAATACGAATGATCAGGCTCAGACGCCGTCCGGCAGCGATAGCAGCGCTTCCGATGCGTCCGATGCCACCGCCACTTCCGATTCCGGTGAGATCACCATCGCGTTCATCGGCAACACCACCGGCGACTACGCGCAGTACGGCATCCCCGTCCGCAACGCCGTGATGATGTATTTCGATCAGCTGAACGCCAAGGGCGGCATCAACGGCAAGAAGGTCGTCGTCAAGGAATATGACGACAAGGGCGACGGCGTGGAAGCTGTCAACGCCTTCAACCTTGCGATGGAAAGCGGCATCACCGCAGTCGTCGGCTCTGTTTTGACTGGTCCGACGATCGCACTTGCCGACTCGACCTATGAGGTCAATATGCCGCAGATCACCGCCTCCGCGACCGCTGCCGGCGTCACCGTCATGGAGGATACCGGCGAGGTCCGCAGCAACGTCTTCCGTGCCTGCTTCATCGATCCGTTCCAGGGCGAAAAGATGGCGCAGTACGCCGTTGAAAAGCTCGGCGCCAAGACTGCCGCAGTCTTCTATGAGACCGGTAGCGACTATTCCGAGGGTCTGAAGGATGCCTTCGTTGCAAAGGCTGACGAGCTCGGTCTGGAGATCGTTGACTCCGAGGCATTTGCCACCGGCGACAAGGACTTCAAGGCGCAGATGACCAACATCGCAAGCAAGAGCCCCGACGTCGTCTTCGCTCCGATCTACTACGCTGAGGCTGGTCTTGCCATCTCCGCGGCACGTCAGGCTGGCTGCACCGCGACCTTCCTCGGCGGCGACGGCTTCGGCTCCGTCAAGGATTACGCCACTGCGGCGGACCTGGAAGGCAGTGTCTACTGCTCCGGCTATGCTCCCGGCACCGAGAGCGTCGCACAGTTCGAGAAGGACTACTGCGAGACCTTCAATGTTGAAGAGGTCCCCAATATGTTCGCTCCGCTCGCATACGACGCAGCTATGATCATGGCTTATGGTCTTCAGGCTGCTGAGGAGCAGGGTCTGACCGCCGGCACCGACGAGTACAAGCAGGCTGTCATCGACGCCATCAAGACGATGGACGGCGTGGCGGGCATCACCGGCAGCTACTCCTTCGACGAGAACAACAACCCCATCAAGTCCGTTGCGATCATCGAGCTGACCGGCGGCGAAGAGGTCTACAAGGAGATGTTCTAAGCTCCTCTGGTACTTCAATACGCTTACCCGCTGCGTGTGGAGGGGAGGATCTCCCCTCCACCGCACGGCGGTGTGTGGACACCGGATGGATGAACCCATCCGAAGCTCCACTGGAGTCAGCCATCTGGCGTTCACGGATGAAAAGAAAGAATGAAGAATGAAAGGTGTGAGGCTTGTGTCTCTGATTATTTCCCAGCTGTTCAACGGCTTGCAGACCGGCTCGATCTTCGCGCTGGTCGCGCTGGGCTACAGCATGGTCTACGGCATCATCATGCTCCTGAACTTCGCGCACGGCGATATCATCATGGTCGGCGCATACACCGCGTTTTATGCCATTACGACGTTCCATCTGCACCCGATCTTCTCAGTCGTGCTGGCGGTCGTGACCAGTACGGTGCTCGGCGTTGTGATCGAAAAGGTCGCCTATACTCCGCTGCGCTCGGCGCCCCGTCTGAGCCTTCTGATCACCGCGATCGGCATTTCGTTCCTGCTTGAAAACGGCGCGCAGCTGCTCTTCGGCGCGGATACCAAGAGCATGGACGTGATCGTTCCGGGCAATGTGACGATCTTCAACACCACGGTCAGCTACGCCGCGATCCTGACGATCGTTGTGTCACTGGTCTCGATGGCGGTCCTGACCTTCCTGGTCCAGAAGACCCGCCTTGGCAAGGCGATGCGCGCCGTCTCTGAGGACATGGGCGCGGCGCAGCTGATGGGGATCAACCTGAACAAGACGATCTCCTTTACCTTCGCGGTCGGCTCTGCCCTTGCCGGTATCGGCTCGGTCCTTTATCTCTGCGCCTATCCGCAGGCTTCGCCGACGATGGGCTCCATGCTCGGACTGAAGGCGTTCGTCGCGGCGGTCCTCGGCGGCATCGGCTCCATTCCCGGTGCGATGATCGGCGGCTTCGCCATTGGTCTTCTGGAGGCACTCGTCTCCGCAGTCGGACTGTCCGTCTGGAAGGACGGCGTCGTCTTTGCGATCCTGATCGTCGTTCTGCTCTGCAAGCCGACCGGAATTCTGGGTCACAAGACCACAGAAAAGGTTTAAGGAGGTACCGTCATGCGTAATAAAACAGCCTCCAAAGCGCTGGAGCGTCAGCTGACGCCCATTCGCATCCCCATGCCGCTCCGCTATCTCATCAATACGGCTTTGATCGTCGCGGTCTGGCTTTTGTTCCACGCCCTCATTTCCGGCGGCGTGATCACGAACTACTGGTCCGGCATTCTCATCACCGTCGGCATCAACATCATCCTCGCGGTCTCACTGAATATGGCGACCGGCTACCTCGGACAGCTGCCGCTGGGACACGCGGGCTTCATGGCGGTCGGCGCTTATGCCGCCGGTATCTTCATGAAGGCGACGCCTGCCGCCGCGCTCCTGAAGGAGGGCAATAGCGCCGCGGTGCTTCCGTATGTTCTGATCGCGATCGTCATCAGCGCCGTCGTCGCGGGTCTGTTCGGTCTTCTGATCGGCATCCCGGCGCTGCGCCTGCGCGGCGACTACCTCGCCATCATCACACTCGGCTTCGGCGAGATCATCCGCGTCGTGCTGACGAACATCGATTCCGTCCTCGGCTTTGACTTCACATACGGCGCAGCCGGTCTCAAGCGCATTCCGAAATATGCAAGCTTTGATCTGGTTTTTGTCTGTGTGGTGCTTTCGTGCATCGTCATCCATATGATCATGAAATCACGCCACGGACGCGCCATCCTCTCCATCCGCGAAAACGAGATCGCATCGGAGAGTGTCGGCATTCCGACCACCTATTATAAGACCTTTGCGTTCGTCGTTTCGGCGATGCTCGCGGGCGTTGCGGGCTGCCTGTACGCAGGCTATCTCGGGTCGCTCTATCCCTCGACCTTCAAGTTCATGAAGTCGATCGAAATTCTGGTCATGGTCGTCCTCGGTGGCATGGGCTCGATGATGGGCTCCATCCTGTCGGCGTCTGTGCTGACCATCCTGCCCGAAGCGCTGCGCTCGGTCGACGACTATCGTATGGTCGCGTACTCGCTGGCGCTGGTCGTGATGATGATCTTCCGCCCGAAGGGACTCATGGGAAGCTACGATTTCTCCATGTCCCGCATTCTGGAAAAGGCGCTCAACGCGGTCTTCCGCCCGAAGCTGCGTAAGGCAAAGAAAGAAAAGGAGGGTGCTGAAAATGGCAAGAATTGAACGTCCGAAGACGAAGCTTGTTGAGGTCCCCTCTACCAATATCATCCCCGAGCGCGACATCGGTCTGCCGCCCATTCTGGAAACGCGCCATCTTGGCATCGATTTCGGCGGTCTGACCGCCGTCAGCGACTTCAACTTCGCTGTCGGCAGAACGGAGATCGCCGGTCTGATCGGACCGAACGGTGCGGGAAAGACGACGATCTTCAACCTCCTCACCAAGGTCTATCAGCCGACGCGCGGCACCATCCTGCTCGATGGCATGGACACGGCAGGGAAGTCCACCATTCAGGTCAATCAGATGGGCATTGCCCGTACCTTCCAGAACATCCGTCTGTTCCGCGATCTGACCGTGCTGGACAACGTCCTGATCGGTCTGCACAACGAAATGCACTACAACGCCGCGACTGCGATCTTCCGCCTCCCGGAATACTGGCGCAGAGAGCGCATTGCGAAGGAGCGCGCGCTGGAGCTGCTGAGCATCTTTGATATGCAGGATCTGGCGGAGCACCAGGCGGGCTCGCTTCCGTATGGCGCGCAGCGCCGGCTGGAGATCGTGCGCGCGCTTGCGACGAATCCTTGCCTGCTGCTGCTTGACGAGCCGGCCGCCGGCATGAACCCCTCCGAGACGAGCGAGCTGATGGAGAACATCGTGCACATCCGCGATACCTTCGGCATTGCGGTCCTGCTGATCGAGCATGACATGAATCTTGTCATGGGCATCTGTGAGGGCATCTGCGTTCTGAACTTCGGCAAGATCATCGCAAAGGGCACGCCGGATGACATTCAGTCGAACCCGGCAGTCATCGAAGCCTATCTCGGCAAGCGGAAGGAGGGCTGAGCCATGCTGTCAATTCATGATCTTCATGTTTACTACGGTTCCATTCACGCCGTCAAGGGCGTTTCTCTTGAGGTGCAGGACGGCGAGATCGTCACGCTGATCGGCGCGAACGGCGCGGGCAAGAGCACAGTCCTGAACACCATTTCCGGTCTTTTGAAGCCGCGCAGCGGCAGCATCGAGTTCATGGGCGAGAACGTTGCGGGTATGCACCCTGACAAGGTCGTCCAGAAGGGACTGGTGCAGTGCCCTGAGGGTCGCCGCATCTTCGCGCGCATGACCGTTGAGGAAAACCTTCAGATGGGCGCCTACACCCGCCCCAATTCGGAGATCGCCGGGAATCTGGAGCGCGTTTACGAGCTGTTCCCGCGTCTGAAGGAGCGCTATAAGCAGGTCGGCGGCACGCTCTCCGGCGGCGAGCAGCAGATGCTCGCGATGGGACGCGCCATGATGAGCCAGCCGAAGCTTCTGATGCTGGACGAGCCGTCAATGGGTCTTGCACCGCTGCTGGTGGAGCAGATCTTTGAGATCATCAAATCTCTCCACCAGGTCGGCACGACCATTCTGCTCGTCGAGCAGAATGCGCAGATGGCGCTTCAGGTCGCGGACCGCGCCTATGTGCTGGAATCCGGGCAGATCACGCTGTCCGGTCTCGGCAAGGAGCTTCTTGAAAGCGACTCCATCAAAAAAGCCTACCTTGGCGGATAAAAATCACATCGCCCCGGACAT
>CAKTVN010000116.1 GCA_934623545.1 uncultured Oscillospiraceae bacterium | reverse complement strand
CGTCGCTGCCGCCCTGCGCAAAGAGCGCCTTTGCAGAGGCTTCTGCCTTCTGCGCCTCTTCCTCGCCGTGGACGAGCTTCGTCAGCTCGAAAGCGAGAGCTTCCTTCGCGCGGTTGAGCTGGCTGCCCTCCCACTTGTCCATCTCGTCGATCTGCTCCAGCGGGAGGAAGGTCAGCATCCGGATGCACTTCATGACGTCCTGATCGCCGACGTTGCGCCAATACTGATAGAAATCGAAGGGGCTGGTCTTGTTCGGGTCGAGCCAGACGGCGTTGCCGGCGGTCTTTCCCATCTTGTGTCCCTGAGAATCCGTCAGGAGCGTGATGGTCATGGCGTGTGCGTCCTTACCGAGCTTGCGGCGGATGAGCTCCGTGCCGCCGAGCATATTGGACCACTGATCGTCGCCGCCGAACTGCATATTGCAGCCGTAGTGCTGGAACAGGTAGTAGAAATCATACGACTGCATGATCATATAGTTGAATTCCAGGAAGGAAAGCCCCTTCTCCATGCGCTGCTCATAGCACTTGGCGCGCAGCATATTGTTGACCGAGAAGCACGCGCCCACCTCGCGCAGCAGCTCAATATAATTGAGGTTCAGCAGCCAGTCGGCGTTGTTGACCATGATCGCCTTGCCCGGTCCGAAGTCGATGAAGCGTTCCATCTGGCGCTTGAAGCACTCGGCGTTGTGGTTGATATCCTCTTTCGTGAGCATTTTGCGCATATCGGTCCGCCCGGAGGGGTCGCCGATCATCGTCGTGCCGCCGCCGATCAGTGCGACAGGCTGGTTACCCGCCATCTGAAGGCGCTTCATCAGCGTCAGCGCCATAAAGTGCCCTGCGGTCAGCGAGTCGGCGGTGCAGTCAAAGCCGATGTAGAACTTCGCTCTGCCGTTGTTGACCATTTCGCGGATCTCCGGCTCGTTCGTGACCTGCGCGATCAGTCCGCGCGCTTGCAGCTCTTCATAAATTCCCATGTTGTGATTCTCCTTACTTATATGTTGAATATATTTTTTCAGTCCATCAGGCGGCGCCGGCAATACGGGCAGATCGCGTCGTCCAGATCGTGCATCGCGCCGCAGAAGGGGCACTCGACCTGCGGTATGGCGTCCTCCGCGCCCTCCTGCTCCAGAAGCTCCGTCTCCTCGGCGTCCTCCGCCAGATAGAAGTCCAGCTTGCGGCATTTTTCGCAGCAGAGCGTCCGGACATCCAGCGCACCCTGCGCGATGTTGTCCCAGTATCCGAGCACGACGCTCACTCTCCCCTTTTGCAAAGAAAACTCGCCGATGCTCTGCATTTTTCCGCCGCAGCAAATACAGCGCTTTTCCTCCATACGCGCACCTTCCTTTCAAAATATCGTGTCAAAAACGCCCCCTGCTCGTCCGAGCAGAGGGCGTTGCTACGCGGTACCACCTCTGGTTCGCCGCGCTCTTGCGAACGCAGCCTCACGGAGCGCCGATACGCCCCTGCGCGATAACGGGCGCACCCGACACACCCCTACTGAGCGCAAGCGCTTTTCAGAGGGCGGCTCCGGGATGTATTCACACGCGCCGCCGACCCTCTCGCACCGACCGAGGGCTCTCTTGACAGCGGGGATGCGGGCTACTTCTTCCCTTCAACACCGTAAACTATGCTGTTAGCGTGATTATATCGGACACCCCCCTTTTTGTCAAGCCCCGGCGCACAGATTTATCCCCGCTGTGCGCGGCACGAAAAAATGGGAATCGCTTGCATTCTCTGTAAGGCGCTGGTATACTCTTTACAGGAGGATTTTTCCGTTTTGCAGAAAGCCTCAAGGCGGCACTGCCTAATTCGGCTGCCGCTACAAAAAGAAAGGAGAAAGAATGGTATGAATGAGGTGAAAAACTGGTCCGGCAAACGGTGGCTTGCGTTTCTCATCCAGCTTGTGATCGTGCTTTTGGTCCTGTTTGGAAAATGGCTCGGCTACTCGCTCAATTATTTCTTCGGCTCCGCCAGCGACAGTACGACGCTGCTCGGCGTCGGAAAGCTGCTCTCAGATCTCGGCAATATGCTTGGAAGCTATGGAGAAGGCTCTGCGGGCGTGACGATCCTCGCGATTTTGATCTATGCGCTCCTCGCGCTGTGCGCGTGGATGTGCATCAGGACCTTCCTCTCCATTTTCAAATCCGACGAGATCAAGCCCTCTGGCTTTACCTATGGCATCGTGTTGTTCGCGGTGATCCTGCTTCTGGTGATGATCACGAACGGCGCGATCAAGTCGGAGACGGACGGCTACATTTCCAAGCTCTTTACAGTCGGCGCACCCGCGTATTTTACGCTCGTCCTGAGCGTGATTGGGCTTCTGGTCTGCAAAAAAATGCCGGACAACGCGCCGGTCTCCATCCCCAAGATCCCGCACACAGCCAAGCCCGCCGCCGCGGTCACGGCTGCCCCGGCACGCTTTTGCTCCAGCTGCGGCGCCGCCATCCGCAACCCTGAGAGTCTCTTCTGCACCGCCTGCGGCGCGAAGCTCGAGGAGGAGCCGCATTGCCCAAAGTGCGGAAAGAAGCTGGACGCCAATATGCGCTTTTGCCCCAGCTGCGGCACCGACTGCGCGCCCAAGACGCCCGAAGCCTCGTCCGTGACACAGGAATAAGTACCTGAAGAAGTGAAATGCCGATAAAGCAGATAGAGACCGCAGCCTTTTGTAAAAGGCTGCGGTCTTGCCGTTTACTCAGCGTGCGTGTTCATAAATTCGTCCGCTTTCAATCACAAGCGCCGGAGATGCCGCGGCATCTCCGGCGTTCAGCAGAATATTCGCCTCTGATTTGTGAAAAGCTCGCTTTTCTCTTCCGAATTGACAGCAACCGTGGATTTAGGCTTGCATTTTTCGAAAAGCACTGGTATAATTTTCTTGAAAACAAAAATGCAGCGGCTTACGGGTGCGCCAACACCCGTAAGCCTGCGCAGGTGTCGCAGCACCTACACAACGACCACATGGTCGCACCGCACGGATATTATAAGCGATTTTCGGCTTTTTTACAAGCGCCGTCTGTCAGTTTATTCTATTTTTGTGGTCGTTTTTGCACGGGAATTCCGTTCCTTCGCTGTGTAGGAGTTTATCCTGCACAGCTTTTTTGTTTTCACCCGGCGCGGGCAGAGCGTTCTGCCCGCCTGCCGCGGTGAAGAAAAGAAAGGAAGGAACTGATTATGAAAAAAGCAAGACACCTGCTGCCGCAATGTTTGCTGCTCATACTGGCAACTCTGTGTGCCTGCTCCAGCATGCGTCGGCAATGCTCTGAATGCGGTCAGCCTATCGAAGGACAGATCCATACCTCGCCCGATGGAAAATCGCTAGTCTGCGAAAGGTGCAGGGACAAACTTCTCTATGGGATAAGCAGCAATGAATCATCCGATGAGGAATCGACCGCTAACTCCTCCGACACGCCTCTTGGAACAGGAACGTTGGACCTAACGTACGTCACCACGAACGACGGTTTCACCCATTATGGCTATGCAGACCTGAACGGACGTACCGTCATTGACTGCATTTATGAAACAGCAGAGGCTTTTTCAGGCGGTCTAGCCTGTGTCAGGCTGAACGGTTACTATGGCTGGATCAATGAAAAGGGCGAAACGGTCATCCCCTTCGAGTACGACGAGGTTCAGGATTGCTTCTTCAAAGAAGAGACGTTTGACATGGTGCTGGTCCGGCAGGGCGATTGGTGGGGATGGGTGAACTGCGACAACGAGGTTGTCATCCCGTTTCAGTACCTTGATGCGCGCCCCTTTGAAACCAACGGCTATGCCAAAGTCAACCCCACCAAAAAGGGCTGGGGGATCATTGATACAAATGGAAAGATTATCGTACCCGCAGTATATCCGGAAAACGGAATTCGCTATGATGACGGCTTTTTCTGCATTGAAAAGTCAACCATGTTTGGCGCGGGTATCTACAACAGTGACGGCGAATTGATGAAGTTTGACCTAAAGGCGGATAATAACAATCAGCTCTATTATGGTTTCCTCGTGGATGGATCGTATATCTATGCCTCGATCGGTTCCATACTGGATAGAAAATATTATGAATACTGCTATGAGCCGGTCTCTTATGATGTTAATTTGTATAACCTGTATGATTTTAACGGCAAGCCGCTTTTGCCGCAGCTTCCGATCTATGAAATACGTGGCATTACGTATCCTACACAGGGGCGCTCATTTGTTTGCGTAGACGGCTATTACGGTGGAGATGATTTTTATGTTATGCTGGATCCGGAAGACCTTTCGTTTATTTCGCGGGATACTTATAAATCTGTCACGGAGTTTTCCTACGCGGGCTATGCAGCGGTGCGACCCTGCACGGCGCAGTTTTCCAACAATTCTATTCCGAACTTAACCGATATAGCAGATCACTGGATTGTTATTGACACAGACGGAACAAAAATCTACGATCTTCCGAACCTGTATGAGGCTGGCTTGGAAGAATCAAAATGGCAGCGCTACGTCTACGCGGGTCGCACTGCTGCGCTTGTCCGTGGTGAACGCTGGCAGTATATTGTCGGTCTTGAAAACGGTGAAATCGTACAGTGCACCAATCCAGTACCGGTGGAAGGTACAGAATGCTTCATCAGCTACGATTCTCACACTCGACTCTATGACCTGTACGACGGAACGGAGCTGGTCGCAGAAGATTGCACCGACATATACAGCTATGAGACAAGGGTTTATATCCAGCGCGGCGCAACGACGGAAGAGTATATCCCAAAAACCTGATGCATGAAACAGCAGCAAGGAAGTCTTTCTGGTTGATGCGCGGGTTGAGGTTCTGAACCGCACAATCTGAACTGTTCGGCAAGTAATAATTACATTTAAACGCGGCACGACCCATAGGTCCGTGCCGCGTTTCTATACTCAGATGCGCTTCCACTTTGCGCCACCGGGAATGTCGGTGACCTCGACGCCCTGCGCCTTGAGCTCATCGCGTATGCGGTCCGCCTCGGCGAAATTCTTCGCCTTCTTCGCCTCATAGCGTGCCTGGATGAGCGCGGTCACGTCCGCATTTTCCTCGCCGGTCTCCGATACGATGTTGTACATGCCAGTCTTCGCCTGCTCCGCCTGAAGGAGCTTGCGCTGCTCGACAGCTTTTTTCAGCAGGTCCAGACTCAGCACCTTGTCGAAGTCATCCAGCACAAAGAGCTTTGTTGCGTCATTCGCCGGGTACTTGAGCACGTCATAGAGCGCCGTGATGCCGAGCGAGGTGTTGAGGTCATTGCCGAGCGCCTTGTTGAACTTCTCGCGCAGCGCCGCAGCGGCTGCCTCGTCGATGGCTTCGTCCGAGGGCTTCAGTGCCGCGATCTTTGCGATCAGCTTTTTATACGTTCCGGCGGCGTTGTCGAGATTTTCCCAAGTGAACACAAGGCTCTTGCGGTAGTGGCTCTGGAGGCAGAACAGGCGGTACGCCAGCGGGTCATAGCCCTTCTGCTCGAGCAGCGAGACCGTCAAAAACTCGCCCTTCGACTTCGACATCTTGCCGCTGGACGTGTTCAGATGCAGCACGTGCATCCAGCAATTGCACCAGTGGTGGCCGATATAGCTCTCGGACTGCGCGATCTCGTTGGTGTGGTGCGGGAAGGCATTGTCGATGCCGCCGCAGTGGATATCCAGGTCCTCGCCCAGG
>CAKTVN010000115.1 GCA_934623545.1 uncultured Oscillospiraceae bacterium | reverse complement strand
CTGGTGTAGCTCAGTTGGTAGAGCAGCTGATTTGTAATCAGCAGGTCGGGGGTTCAAGTCCGTCCACCAGCTCCAAATAATATGGGGGAATTCCCGAGCGGCCAAAGGGGGCAGACTGTAAATCTGTTGTCAGTGACTTCGGTGGTTCGAATCCACCTTCCCCCACCAAAAAATCCGGACGCAACTGCGTTCGGATTTTTTACTTATTCACTTTTCACGATTCACTATTACTTTTTCCATTGCCTGCATCGGATTTTTTGGAAAGTAATAAGTAAAAGTGAAAAGTGAAGAAGTAGATTCGGGCGGCGGCTCTTAGCGACAGGGACTTTCCCGCAGAAAAAGCAGATCCACAAAAATCGGCGATCTTTGCGGGAAGACCGCCGATTTTACGATACCCTGCGCAGCTGCGCTCCGATCTATGCCAAACGCACCCGCTGCTTCAGAAAAATTAAGAAATTTTTCCAGCGTTTTTATGCTATACTGACAGCAGAAAGCCGCGAATTATGGTGAAAGGGGGAAGACCATGAAAAAGAACGCACTTCTTGCTGCGCTGCTGGCGCTGTTGATACTCACCGGCTGTCAGAGGCAGCAGCCGGACACCCAGCTGCCGGAGCCGGAGGTCATGGAGGAAACGCCGGAAGCCGCACAGGAGACGCCGGAACAGACTTCGGAGCAGCCGACGGAGCCGGAAGAAATACCCGATCTGTCGACGCCCGAGACAGCCCGCACGGAGCAGGAGCGGCAGGCGCTCGATGCGCGCCTGTTTTATGCCACGGTCTGCACGTGCCGGATGGAGGACAGCGCACGCTGGCATTTGCGGGCGCTCGGCATAGAAGCGGATGCGCCGTCGGAGGATTTTTCCTCCGCGATGGAGGTCTTTGAGCGGGCGCTTTGCGCGTATTCGGAGGATACGTTCATGGACGACGCGTTCTGGCTGATCGACACGAAGCGGTACGGCTTAGAGCTGCAATTCTGGAAATATGATGCCGGCGGGCATCCGGACAGGCTTTCGTGTACGGCGGCGTTTTACTGGGAGCCCGGCATGGAGGACGCCGGTCTGCTGGGCGAGGACCTCCTCCTGTACACGCTCGACTGGGCGCCCTGCGCCGAAGACGCTTCGGAGGAGGCGCGCACGCGCTTGCAGGAGCAGTATGAACAGCGCCTGCGGGACTTTTCCTCCGGCACCGGCTGGCGCGCGAGCCTTGCCCCGGACGGGGATCTGGCGCTCACGGCGCTCGACCCGGAGAACGGCGCGAGCATCTATTACGCGCATGACACGATGCGCGGGGCGATGCTCTTTCGCGAAGAGGACCTGCCCGCCGTGACGAACGACGAGGCGTTCCGGGCGCTTGCTGGTGTGGTGTTTGACGAAAGCGTCATGAAGCTCGAAGGGCAGACGCTGCTGCGCGGCTTTCTCGCCTCGGCGCTCTACAGTGAGGAAGCCGAGGACTTTCTGCCGTGGGACGGACCGCGCCCGGTCTTTTCGTTTGACGATATGCGCCTTGCCTATGACCTTAAAAACGCATTCCGACCGTTTCTGAACGAGCTTCGCGCGGACGAGGCGGCGAAAGCCGCGTTTCTGACGTCGGGACCGTGGACGCTGTTCTATGACGGCGGCGCGCAGTTCCATCTCGCAAACGAAGCGGGAGAAGAGATCGCCCTTTCCGCGCCGCTGCCGTAGGGAGCCGCCGCGCTCGCGGCACGAAATATATTTCCCCCGCCGTTATGGAAACGGCGGGGGCTGTCTGTATCAGGCTGATCGCGGCTTTGATTTGCGCGCCACCTGCGGGGCGCGGCGGTCAGAAGGCTTGTTCGGGCTTACAGATACCCATACATTCCACGGACGGAGACCTCGCCGGACGTCACGGCGTCCTTCGTCCCATCCGGATAGGTCACGAGCAGCTCCGCCTCCGGGCCGATGCCGTCGGCATGGGCGGCGCGCTCCGTCCCCGCGCGCAGAATGCGCACGTCTCTGCCGATCGTCACGCAGTTTTCGGCAAATTCCCGGAGCCATGCGTCGCGCTGCGTCATGAGCGCGTCCTCCATCCGCGAAAATTCGCGCAGGAGCGCCGCCGCCAATGCGCAGCGGTCGACCGGCGTGCCGCACTCCATGCGGATGGATGTCGCGATCTCGCGCAGCTCCTCAGGGAAGGCGCTCTGTGCGCAGTTGACGCCGATGCCGACGACGACATAATCCGTCTCCATCGTCTCCGCTACGACGGAAAGCTCCGTCAGGATCCCGGCGAGCTTGCGCGTGCCGAACACCAGATCGTTCGTCCACTTGATGCCGGGTCTCCGCCCACAGACGGAGGCGACCGCGCGGCTCGCCGCGACGGCGCTCATCGCGGTCAGGTGCATCAGCTGATCCGGGCGCGCCTGCGGGCGCAGCAGCACGCTGAGATAGAGCCCCTGTCCTTCCGGAGAGAAGAAGCTCCGCCCGCGCCGTCCGCGCCCGGCGGTCTGCCGGTCCGCGATGGCGGAGGTCCCGTCCGGCGCGCCCTGCGCCGCGAGCGCCTTGAGATAATTGTTGGTCGAATCAACGCTGTCCATGACGTGCAGCTGTGCGCTCCAGGGGTGCCCCTCCAGTCGCGCGGCGATGCGCGCGGCGCTGAGTGTATCCGGGGCGAAGGTCAGGCGGTAGCCGCGCCGGGTGGACGCCGCGATCTCAAAGCCGTCCTGCCGGAGCTGCTCGATCGCCTTCCATACCGCCGCGCGGGAGACGCCGAGCGCGCGGCTGATCTGCTCGCCGGAGAGCTCGCCCTGCGCCGTGCGCAGAAGCTCCAAAACCTTCTCTTTCATCGCAAAAACCTCCGATCGGATGGGTGTTTTTCGTGTCACGTTGCACGTTTTTCGTGCTGGCGTCGTATTTTTGCTGCACGCTGTTGCATTCTCGTTGCACGACTGTTGCACGCTTGCCGCATTTTTGCCGCGCACCCGCAGAAAACACTTGCTATTTGCATTGTATCATGCTATACTCTCGATTGTAAACCTCAAACGAGAAAATTAGTTTACAATAGAGAGGATGCCTATGAAACCGCGTGACCTGATTTTGACCGCCCTGTTTGCCGCGCTGACCGCGATCGGCGCATTTTTGAAGATCCCGTTCCCGCTTGCCGCCATCACGCTCCAGTTTTTCTTCACTGCAATGGCGGGCGTGCTGCTCGGACGAAAATACGGCGCGGCTTCGCAGGCGGTCTATGTGCTGCTGGGTTTGGTCGGCGTGCCGATCTTCGCGCTTGGCGGCGGATTTTCGTATGTACTTCAGCCGACGTTCGGCTTCCTTGTCGGGCTCATCCCGTGCGCGTGGGTGATCGGGACGCTCACAAAGCGCCCGCTGCGCTTTTGGCGCACGGCGCTTGCAATGCTGGCGGGGCTCGCCGTGCTCTATGCCATCGGCGTGCCGTATATGGCGCTGATCGCCAACGGCTATCTCGGCAAGGGGCTGACCTTCTGGCAGGTCATCCGCAGCGGAATGCTGATCTATCTGCCGGGCGATATGCTGAAGATCGTCCTCGGAAGCCTTCTGTGCGTCGCGATCGAGCGGCGGCTGCCGAAGGCGGTGCAGAGCGCAGGAGCCGATTCGTAATTGTAGACTGCCACATTTTGCTTGGAAAGTCAACCGCACTTTTCCCGGAACGCCGGGGAAGGTGCGGTTTTTCCGTGCCTCCGGTTCGGTGTTCTGTCAAAAATGACCGATTTCAGCGGCGTGCAGCGGGCAGATTGCACAATTCTTTCTTGACACGGCACTGCGAAAACGATACAATATATCGTAGGATTTGTATGGTCTGCCGCGAGCATTAGGGGACGTTCGCGCCGGGCTTGACTGATTCATCGCATTTTTTGAAAACCTAATTACAGAAGAACAGGAGGTGTGTCCGCAAACTATGGATTTTGATCTGATCACCTTCCTCCTTGGTATCGCAGCCGGTTTCATCGTCGGCGGCGTGCTGTTCTTCGTTCTCGGCATTACGTACCGCAAAAAGGTCGCCGAGAAGGAGATCGGAAGCGCCGAAGAAGAGGCAAAGCGCATCATCAACGAAGCCATCAAGGGCGGCGAAAACAAGAAGCGCGAGATGCTGCTTGAAGCCAAGGAAGAGATCCATAAAACGCGTACCGAACAGGAAAACAAGGAGCGCAGAAACGAGCTGCAGAAGCAGGAGCGCCGGCTCCAGCAGAAGGAAGAATCGCTCGACAAGAAGCTGGACCTTCACGAGAAGAAGGAAGAGGAGCTTGCAAAGCGGGTCGCTGCCGTACAGCAGCAGCAGGAGGAAGCCGCCAGGATCAAGAAGAGCCAGATGGAAATGCTGGAGAAGATCAGCGGCATGACACAGGAGGAGGCGAAGACCTACCTTCTGAACAACGTCGAGTCCGAGGTCCGTCACGAAACGGCGATGAAGATCAAGGAGATCGAGTCGCAGATGAAGGAGGAGGCAGACCAGAAGGCGCGCGAGATCATTACGACCGCCATTCAGCGCTGCGCCGCAGACCATGCGGCAGAGGCGACCGTGTCTGTCGTACCGCTCCCCAACGACGAAATGAAGGGGCGCATCATCGGACGCGAGGGTCGCAACATCCGCACGCTCGAGACCATCACGGGCGTCGATCTCATCATCGACGACACGCCGGAGGCGATCACCGTCTCCTCGTTTGACCCGGTGCGCCGGGAGGTGGCGCGGCTGGCGCTTGAAAAGCTCATCGCCGACGGTCGTATCCATCCCACCCGCATCGAGGATATGGTTGAAAAGGCACGCCGCGAGGTCGATCATACGATCAAGCTCGAGGGCGAACGCGCAACGTTTGAGACCGGTGTCCACAACCTGCATCCGGAGCTCATCAAGCTGCTCGGGCGGCAGAAGTACCGCACATCCTACGGTCAGAACGTGCTGAACCATTCCATCGAGGTCGCGCACATCGCCGGTCTGCTCGCAAGCGAGCTGGGCGTGGATGTGACGCTTGCCAAGCGCGCGGGTCTGCTGCACGATCTCGGCAAATCCGTCGACCACGAGATGGAGGGCAGCCATGTCCAGCTGGGCGTGGAGCTTGCACGCAAGTACAAGGAGAACCCCATCGTCATCAACGCGATCGAGGCGCACCACGGCGATGTGGAGCCGCAGTCGATCATCGCCTGCCTCGTTCAGGCGGCGGACGCCATTTCCGCTGCACGCCCCGGTGCAAGACGCGAAAATGTTGAGAATTACATCCGCCGGCTCGAGAAGCTCGAGGAGCTGACCAATTCCTTCCCGGGCGTCGACAAGTCCTATGCCATTCAGGCGGGGCGCGAGGTCCGCATCATGGTCAAGCCCGAGGAGGTTTCCGAGGACAGCATGATCCTGCTGGCGCACGACCTTGCACGCAAGATCGAGTCCGAGCTGGAATATCCGGGTCAGATCAAGATCAATGTCATCCGCGAAACGAAGGCAGTCGATTACGCGAAATAAAAGCAAAAGCCCGCCGCAAGGCGGGCTTTTTGAGCTTGTCAAAAAAGTCTTTTTGACAAGGGAACCTCTGAATAAATCCCCGACCGCGGACGACGGATCTTTTCCGCCAATCCAGCGGTTCGAGAAACGGGAAATACACAAAGTATTCCGCCATTTTTCAAACCTTGTCTTGACGAAAAATCTTTCGCCGTCCACAGCCGTTGAT
>CAKTVN010000114.1 GCA_934623545.1 uncultured Oscillospiraceae bacterium | reverse complement strand
TCGCACCCCTCTGCGCAGGCGCGCAGCACGCTGCGCACGATCAAGCCCCGGAGCGCGGCGCAGCGCGCGTCGTCCTCTGCCTGCCCCCATGGCAGACGCTCTGGACGGTGCCCCGTAAATGTACAGACCATGCGCTCGCCTCCCGTTCCGCTTTGCATTTTTGCACCAGTATAGCAAAAAAAGCCGCTATTGACAAGTCGGTGCGCGGTGTGTATGATAATGCTGAACTGAATAGGGTTCTTCAGGGCAGGGTGAAATTCCCGATCGGCGGTAAAGTCCGCGCGCGCAAGCTGAACCGGTGAGATTCCGGTACCGACAGTAAAGAGTCCCGTTTTGCGGCGCTGCCGCATGGGGCTACCAAGTCTGGATGAAAGAAGAGCCTCCCGACGTGCTTTTGCCCGCCGGGAGTATTGGATTTGCAACACATACGCCTGAAGAGCCTTCTTCAGGCGTATTTTCTGTACAGGAGTGACTCTCTATGAAAGAATTTATCCGTGCGGCGCAGGAAAACCTCTCCTTCCTGCTCATCTGTCTTGCGGTCTTCGCGGCGCTGGTGCTGGTCGCGCTCGCGGCGGAGCGTCTGCTCGGCATGAAGCGGCGCAGCCTCGGCGCGGCGCGTACCGTCAGCTTTGTCGCGATGTTTTCCGCCGTCGCGGCGGTGCTGATGTTCTTGGAAATTCCGCTGTTCTTTGCGCCGTCGTTTTACAAGATCGATCTCAGCGAGCTTCCGGTGCTGATCTGCACGTTCTACCTCGGACCGGTCTCGGGCGTGGTCTGCGAGCTTTTGAAGGTCCTGCTCAAGCTGCTGTTCAAGGGCACGACCACCGCCTTTGTCGGCGATTTCGCAAACTTTGCCGTCGGCTGCTCGTTCGTCCTGCCCGCCTCCATCGTCTATCACGCGCATAAGACACGCAAGGGCGCGGTCGCGGCGCTCTGTCTCGGGACAGCGGTCATGACGGTCTTCGGCAGCCTCTTCAACGCCTGGTTCCTGATCCCCAAATTCGCCGAGCTCTACGGCGCGCCGATGGAGGCGATCATTGGCATGGGCTCCGCCGTCAACGCCTCCATCCACGATCTTTCCACGCTCGTGCTCTTCGCCGTCGTGCCGTTCAACCTGCTCAAGGGTGTGATTGTCTCCGCGCTCACATTTCTTCTCTATAAACGCGTGGAACGTCTCATTTTTCGCAAAAGCGCCAATTCGTAAGAATTGTGAATTTTCAATGAAGCGCCCGCTTCCGGTTGACTTCTCCACGTTTTTATCGTAGTATACTGAGTATCGTTTGACGGCGTCAGCTGACGCCGTACTATGTGACGACTGGAGGTCTGCGTATTTCATGCGCGGCAAAAAGAACAGCCTTCCGAAAATCGGCTCCGTCCAGAATTACCGCCACCTGTGGATGCTTTCGATCTGGGCAGCCTATCTCATTTTGTTTGTCATTGTGGAAAAGGCGGTCACGACCGACTATTACGTCGTACACCTGCCCCTCGACGACCATATTCCCTTCTGCGAGTGGTTCATCTTCCCCTATTGCCTGTGGCACCCGCTGCTCGCGCTCATGAGCGCGTACCTCATGCTCTGGGATGCGGAGAGCTTCAAGCGCTACATGGCGTTCATCGGGCTCGGCTTCATCCCGGTCATCCTCTTTGACTGGCTCTTCCCGAACGGACAGGATCTGCGCCCGCTGGTTTTCGAGCATGAGAACATCGCAACGTGGCTCGTCGCGCGAATTTACGCCTCCGACACGAACACGAACGTCTTCCCGAGTATGCACGTCATCGGCTCTGCCGCGCTCTATGCCGCGACGCTCTATACACCGAGCCTGCGCAAGCGCCATCTGAACTGGGTCATGCTCCCCGTCGGCATTCTGATCTGCATCTCGACCGTGTTTGTCAAGCAGCACTCCTGCGCTGACCTTTTTGGAGCCATTCCATACAGCGCGCTCATCTGGTGGCTGGTCTACGGCGTGATCTTCAGGCGGAAGAAAACCGAAACAATATAAATTTACCGCGCTGCCATCCGGCAGCGCGGTTCGCTTTACTCTGTATCGCCCTTGTCTCCCTTCTGGCGGATGGTGATCTTGACCGGCGTGCCGGTCAGACCGAAGACGGCGCGGATCTGATTCTCGATGTATCTCTGATAGGAGAAGTGGAACAGCTTCGCGTCGTTGCAGAAGATGACAAAGTGCGGCGGCTTGACGCCGACCTGCGTCATGTAGTAGACCTTCAGGCGGCGACCCTTATCCGTAGGCGGCTGCACGCGGGCGGTCGCATCCTCCAAGATGTTATTGAGCATGCCGGTCGTGATGCGCATACTGTTCTGGTTGGAGACGGCGTTGATCATCTCAAACAGCTTGTCCACGCGCTGACCCGTCAGGGCGGAGATGAAGCACACCGGCGCATACTGCATATAGCTCAAGTCGCGACGCACGTCCTCCGTCATCCGGTTCATGGTGTTCGTGTCCTTCTCGACCGCGTCCCACTTGTTGACAACGACGATGCACGCCTTTCCCGCCTCGTGCGCAAGCCCCGCGACCTTCGTATCCTGCTCCGTCACGCCCTCGTTGGCGTCGATCAAAATCAGGCACACGTCCGCGCGCTCGATCGCCGCGACGGAGCGCATATTGCTGTAGCGCTCGACCGCGTCGTCTACCTTGGACTTGCGGCGCATTCCGGCGGTATCGATGAAGAGATATTTTCCCCATTCGTTTTCAAAATAGCTGTCGATGGCGTCGCGCGTCGTGCCGGCGACATCCGATACGATCACGCGCTCCTCGCCGAGGATGCGATTGAGCAGGCTGGACTTGCCGACGTTCGGCTTGCCGATGATCGCGACCTTGATCACGTCCTCGTCGTATTCCTCCCCGTCCGTCTCCGGGAACTGCTCGACACACGCGTCCAGCAGATCGCCCGTGCCATGTCCGTGGATGGCGGAGACCTCGATGGGGTCGCCGAGCCCGAGCCCGTAAAACTCGTAAATATCGGTGTTGACGCCGCCCGTCCGGTCGCACTTGTTGACCGCGAGCACGACCGGCTTCTTTGAGCGCTTGAGCATCGACGCGACCTCCGCGTCCGCCGCTGTCAGCCCGACCGTCACGTCCACCACCATAATGATCACATTTGCCGTCTCGATGGCGATCTCCGCCTGACGGCGCATGAATTTGAGCATATCGTTGTCCGTGCCCGGCTCGATGCCGCCGGTGTCCACGAGCAGGAACTCTCTTCCGCACCACTCGCAGTCGCCGTAAATGCGGTCGCGGGTCACGCCGGGCGTATCCTCTACGATCGCCATCCGCCGCCCGGTGAGCTTGTTGAACAGCATCGACTTGCCGACGTTCGGGCGACCGACGATGGCTACAATGGGCTTTGCCATAGTATTAGTCCTCCTTAAATGAAATCTGAATACGCGGACAAAGCCGCCGGAAAGAAAAGAGGAGGGTGCAGACACCCTCCTCTCATTCTTGTATCGAGCGTGATTACTCTGCCGACTCGACTGCGATCACTTCACGACCGTTGTAATAGCCGCAAGCCTTACAAGCTCTGTGAGGCAGGCGGGGCTCGCCGCACTTCGGGCAAGCAACAACACCGGGGATCGCCAGTTTCCAGTGAGAGCTGCGTCTCTTATCTCTTCTTGCTCTGGATACTTTTCTCTTCGGTACTGCCATCTTGGTACACCTCCTTGATCGAAATGCCTTTCGGCACATTGTCTACTTGTTTTTCAACAACTGCTGTAAAACAGCAAAGCGGGAATCCGGCTCTGGCTTGCAGTCGCAGGGACCTTCGTTGAGGTTCTTGCCGCAGCGGAAGCAGAGTCCTTTGCAATCCTCACGGCACAGGAGCTTCTGATCCATGTTGAGGACAAAAGCAGTCGTCACAATGTCGTCAAGATCGGCACGATCGTCCACGAGCTCAAAGACCCAGGGGTCTTCAAAATCGTCGGATCCCAAGCTGGTGACCAGCACAGCCTCGATGGGATATTCCACCGGACGCGCAAAGGCAGCGGCGCATCGATCGCACACGGCGTGCAGCGTCGTACTGACTGTCCCGGAAAGCTCCAGAACACCGGCGGTGTTGCGCACCCTGCCCTTCGCCACAACAGGCTCGGTCACAGGCTGGCAGCCGCCGAACTGCATCGTATGCAGATCAAGGCTTGTCTCGAAGGGAACCACGCCGCCGGGCACGGCGATTATCCTGCTCAGATCCAGAAGCATAGCGCCCTCCAATCCAGAATCATGCAGTGGATATTATATCGGAAGCGGTCGGGAAAGTCAAATACTATTTCAATTTTTTTCGTAAATTTTTTCTGCCAATGCCGCCGCTTTACACAACCGCTGGTGCATGATAAAATAAACGCAAACGCATTCTCTATCTGGTTTCGGAGGCATACGACATGAAAGAACTCACCGCCGGCACGAACGACGCCGGGCAGCGTCTGGACCGCTTCGTCGCAAAAGCCGTCCCGCTCCTGCCCGAGGCGCTGCTGCAAAAATACATCCGTCTCAAGCGCATCAAGCTCAACGGCAAGCGCGCCGATCGCAATACACGCCTTTCCGCCGGTGACTGCATCCAGCTTTACATCAACGACGAGTTCTTCGATACGCCCAGACAGGAAAACGCCTATCTGACCGTCTCCGCGCCGAAGCTCAGCATTGTATATGAGGATGAGAACATCCTGCTGGTCGACAAGAAGCCCGGCGTCGCCGTCCACCCGCACGACGGCGCGGAATACGGCAAGACGCTCATTGACCACATTCAGGCGTATCTCTACGCCAAGCGCGAGTGGCGCCCGCGCGAGGAAAATTCTTTCGCGCCCGCCCTCTGCAACCGCATCGACCGCAACACCGGCGGGATCGTGATCGCGGCAAAGAACGCGGAGGCTCTGCGCATCCTCAACCAGAAGATCAAGGACCGCGAGATCGACAAGCGCTACCTCTGCATCGTCCACGGCACGCCAAAGCCCGCCGAGGGACGGCTCGAGGGCTATCTCTTCAAGGACGCGAAGGAAAACCGCGTCTACATGACCAAAACGCCGAAGCCCGGCTCCAAGACTGCCGTCACGTTCTACCGCACGCTGCGCTCGCAGGGCGGGCTCTCACTCGTGGAGTGCGAGCTGCTCACCGGACGTACCCATCAAATCAGGGCGCAGATGGCAGCCGCCGGTCATCCCCTGCTTGGCGACGGAAAATACGGAAAGCTCGACAAACGCTATGACCGGAAATATCAGGCGCTCTATTCCTACCGGCTCCGTTTTGACTTCACGACGGACGCCGGGATCCTGGAATATCTGAACGGAAAAAGCTTCGAGGTGGCATCCGTCGACTTTGTTCAGGAATATTTCCCAGATTAACGTGCGTTTCCCCATCAAAATTCTACAAAAAAATCCCCAAAACCGATTGACAAGCGCCCCCCTACCATATATGATGTCTATCAGTACGTCCGGAAACCCGGATGTACTGATATTCTATTTCAGACGGAATATCAGGTATAAACAAAAGGCAGCTTCGGCTGGAAATGATGTACGGGTCGTACAGCCGGAAACAGACGATGCTGCCGCAAAAAACAAGCGAAAGAAACGGGGGAGGATAATGTCTGAAGAACTCATTCGCCTTTCGGATCTCACCATGACCTTCGAAGACGGCGAAACCATTTTGGATCACATCAATCTTTACATCAG
>CAKTVN010000113.1 GCA_934623545.1 uncultured Oscillospiraceae bacterium | reverse complement strand
CCAGTTTTTTCATATAAGCGTTATTCGCGCTGTCTCTCAGTCCTTGTTGAAGATTTTGAAGATCTCGTCGATATCGTCAATATCCTCGGCGGCCTGGGCCTTGGCCTTCTCGCTCGTCGCAGAGGTATACGCGCCGAGCTTGTTGGCCGGCTGCTGCCGCTGCTTGTCGTCAAAGCCGGTGGCGATGACCGTGACGCGCATCTCGTCCTCGAGATTGTCGTCGAACGCCGCGCCGAAGATGATGTTCGCCTCGGGGTTCGCGGCTTCCATGACGATGTTCGCAGCGGTCTCCACGTCGTCCAGTCCGAGCTCGTTCGAGCCGGTGATGTTGATCAGAACGCCCGTCGCGCCGTTGATGGAGGTCTCGAGCAGCGGGCTGGAAACTGCCGCCATTGCCGCCTGCTCCGCCTTGTCGCGTCCGCTTGCCGTGCCGACGCCCATGTGCGCATGGCCGGCGTCCTTCATGATGGCGGAAACGTCTGCGAAGTCGAGATTGATGATAACGTGCTCGGAATAGCCGACCAGCTCAGAGATGGAGCTGACTGCCTGCTTCAGCACGTCGTCCGCGATGCCGAATGCGTTGGCAAAGGTGATCTTCTGGTCTGTGACAAACTTCAGACGGTCGTTGGGGATGATGATGAGCGAGTCGACCTTGTCGGAAAGGTTGGCAATGCCGCTCTCCGCCTGCTTCATACGGTTCGCGCCCTCAAATTTGAAGGGCTTGGTGACAACGCCGACAGTCAGGATGCCCGCATCGTGCGCGATCTGCGCAATGATGGGCGCCGCGCCGGTGCCGGTGCCGCCGCCCATACCGGCGGTGATGAAGACCATGTCGGTGCCCTCGAGCGCCTGAGAGATGGCAGCCTTGGATTCCTCGGCGGACTTCTGACCGATCTCCGGCTTGGAGCCTGCGCCCATGCCGCCGGTCAGCTTTTCACCGATCTGAAGCTTGTTGGGGCACTTGGACTTGTTGAGGTCCTGTTTATCGGTATTGACCGCCACGAACTCGACGCCCTGTACGCCGCCCGCGATCATTCTGTTGATAACATTATTGCCGGCGCCACCGACGCCGATCACCTTGATCGATACAACCTTCTCTGTAAAGTCTGCCATTTGTTCTCCTCCTATGTATGTCACAGCATATAAACTGGAAAAATGCGTACTGAAGCAATTATTCATCTTATTGTAGCTCGAAAATCGCTTCGGGTCAATAGAAATTCCGGAAAAAACGCGTTTTTTCGGCGCAATTTTCCAGCCTTCACTCTCTGGAGTAGACGCGCGCCTCGTTGGAGTCGGTAAAGGTGAGGTCGATGGTGCCCGCCTGAAAGTCGCTGAGGCTGTCGATGATGACTGTCAGGTAGTTGATCTTGTAGGTCAGATTCTCCGTGCCGCCGAGCTTGATCTCATAGCGGTCGTCATACCACAAGACGATGTCGTATTCCTTTTCCACGTCGATCACAGCGATATGGTCCAGCAGTCCGGTCCCGTCCAGCTCCGCGATGACCGCAAGCGCGGCGTTCAAATTGGCTTCCTCCGGCGAGGTCACGACCGTCCCGGCGCGTGGGCTGCTTACAGTGATGCCGAGGATGCGCGGCACCGTCTTTGTCTTTCCGTCGCGCACGAGCGTCAGCGCCCCACTCGCCGTCTGAGCGTCAGAGGTCGCAGGCTCGGCGCTCGCCGGAGCTTCTGGCTGCTCTGTGTCAGAGGCCGCCGTACCGCTCTCCTGCCCGGAGGCGGCGGTGTCCGGCTCCTGCGGCGCGTTTTCCGCGTCCGGGGGCTGCGTATCGCCGCCTGTCGCCTGCTGTGTATCGTCGTTCGTATTCTGCTGTGTGTCGCCTGACAGCGTCTGCGCGGGCAGCGCCGACGAGTCACTCACCTGTTCGAGCGCCTTGCCGACGGAGTTGATCAGCCAGGTCGTGTTCGTATCGGAGGTGACGGCGAAGACCGCGTCGCTCTCCTTGACCTCGATCACGACCTTATCCGGCAGGAAGCGGTTGATGCTGACCGTTTCCACATACGGCAGCCCCGCCTTGATATTGCCCGCCGCAGCCTCCTTGTTCAGCGTGAACAGATTGTCGCCTGACTGGATGCCGGACGCCGCGATCACCTCATTCGCGGAATAGATCGTATTTCCCTGTACCTCGACGGTATGGATCTTGAAAAAGATCGCCACGCCGAACACGACTGCTGCCACGACCGCCAGCATAATGAGAAGGCGGCTTGCAACGCCGCTGCTGACCCGGCGGCTGCCGGAGGCGCTGCGGCTCTTTTTTCGTGTCTCAGACGCTCTGCGTCTTTCAGTTTTCATGCTCATTCTCCTAAACGATGCTTCGTTTGCAGCCGCACCCGAACGCAGGGCGTGCCGCCTTGCCTGTATTATACACAAATATTCAGGCGATTTCCACCGTTTTTATATCCGCGCCCAGACTTTTCAGATTTTCTTCCAGACTATCATAGCCACGTTTGATGTGTTTTACACCCGAAATCTAGGATTTTCCGTCCGCGCTCAGCGCCGCGATCACCAGCGCCGCGCCCGCGCGCAGGTCCTGCGCCTGAAGCGCCGCGCCGTATAGGCGCTCCACGCCGGATACGACGGCGCGCTGTCCGTCTGTCACGATCTGCGCGCCCATTTTCCGCAGCTGCGCCGTGTGGCGCAGGCGGTTTTCAAAAATCGTCTCGACAAATTCGCTTTCGCCCTTAGCCCGCAGCAGCGCCGCCATCAGCGGCGCCTGCGCGTCCGTCGGAAAGCCGGGATACGGCGCGGTCACGATTTTCCCCGGCGCGTTCAGCCGCCCATCCGAGATAATTTGCAGCGTGTTATGCCGCTGCTCGATCTTACAGCCGGAGGCGCGCAGCGCCGTGATCACCGGCGAAAGCAGCTCCCCCGCCGTGCGCCGCAGCTCGAGCTTTCCGCCGCAGGCGGCGGCAGCGCAGAGATAGGTCGCCGTCTCGATGCGGTCCGGCAGGACAGTATACGTCGTTCCGTGAAGCGGCGCGCCGCCATAGACGGTCAGCCGCGGCGTGCCCGCGCCCGCAATATTTGCGCCCGCGCTGCGCAGAAAGCCGATCAGGTCCGTGATCTCCGGCTCCATCGCGGCGTTCTCGACCGTCATGCAGCCGCCGCAGCGCGTTGCGGCGAGCAGGATATTTTCCGTCGCGCCGACGCTTGGAAATGGGAGCCGGATGTGCACGCCGTGCAGCTTCTCCGCGCTGCAGTGCACGCTCTCCCCGTCCGCCGCGATCTCCGCGCCCATTGCGCGCAGCGCCGCAAGATGCAGGTCGATCGGTCTTGCGCCCAGCGGGCAGCCGCCGGGCAGCGCGATGCGCGCCTGCCCCATCCGCGCCGCGAGCGCGCCGAGAAATACGATCGACGAGCGCATCCGCCCCGCCAGTTCCGGCGGGATATCGCACGCGGTCATCTGCCGCGCGTCCACAAAAATGCTGCCGCCCTGCCGCTCTGTCCGGCAGCCCAGATATTCCAGTATCTCAAGCGCCGCGGAAACGTCCTCGATCTGCGGGCAGTTATGTAACACACATGGGCTTTGGCAGAGCACCGCCGCAGCCAGGATCGGTAAAACGCTGTTCTTTGCGCCGTGTATGGAAACGGAGCCATACAGCGGCGCGCCGCCTGTGACTGACAGGATCTGCATACGCACGCCTCCGCATATTGGACATTTTCTGCCCATCCTATGCGCTGCGTCGCGCGCTTGTGTCAGCCCTTCGCCAGCTCCAGCGTCACGTTGTAAATTCGTTCGGCGGCGTCCACCACCGCCAGCTCATGCGCTGCGGCGGTCATTTTCCGCCGGCGCGCCTCGTCATGCAGAATGGACTTCGCCGCCTCGTAGAGCGTCTTTGCATCGCATTCCGACTCCCGCAGGACGACCGCCGCGCCGTGCTTTTCCAGCACGCGGGCGTTTTTCTCCTGATGATTATCCGTCACGTTCGGCGACGGGACCATGATGCACGGCGTGCCGGAGGCTGCCGCCTCGCTGATCGTCGCCGCGCCCGCGCGGCAGATGACAAGGTCCGCCGCCGCCATAACAAGCGGCATATCGTAAATAAACTCGCGCATCTCCACATGGGGATGCGCCGTGAGATCGATGCCGAGCTGCTTTACATAATCCGGCATCCAGCGCCAGCCATAGGAGCCCGTGGCATGGATGTGGTGGAACGGCTCGCCGTCTGCACATTCCAGCTTCATGAACTCCGCGATTTTCTTGTTCATTTCCCGCGCGCCGAGGCTGCCCCAGTAGGAAACGACCAGCGGACGGTCATCGAGCCCGAGACTGCGGCGCGCGTCCTCCTTCTTCGTATAGAGAAATGCCTCGCGTACCGGTGTGCCGGTGACGATGACGCGCTCCGGCGCGGTGTATTTTCCGCGGCTGTCCTCAAATGAGACCATAATGCGGTCGACCGAGCGCTCGACCATACGGGTCGTCAGCCCCGGGACCGCGTTCGACTCATGCACCGCCGTCGGAACACCGAGCCGCGCGCCCATTTTCAGCGCCGGGAAGCTCGCATAGCCGCCGGTCCCGACGATCACATCCGGCTTGAAATCGCGGATGATGCGTTTTGCCTTCCGCATCGAGCCCGTCATATGACACAGCGTCACGATGTTGTGCCAAACTGCGGCGGGTGTCAGCTTCCGCTGATAATTGGAGATCTTCAGCGTTTCCAGCGGAAAATTTTCAAGCGGCACGAGCTTGTTCTCCATGCCGTCCTCCGCGCCGATGAAAAGGATGCTCGTCTCCGGCTTTCGCTCGCGGAGCATATTCGCGACCGCGATCGCGGGATAGATGTGCCCGCCGGTGCCGCCGCAGGTAAAGATGACGTTCATCCGGATGCCCCCCGTTACAAGAGTTTGTTGTCGTTCTGACGCGACACGGCGAGGATCAGTCCAACCTCAAACAGCTGCATCAGCAGCGCCGTGCCGCCGTAGGAGAAGAACGGCAGCGAAATGCCGGTCGCCGGAAGGAAGTTCGTGACGACCGCGATGTTCAGAAACGTCTGAAGCGCCAGATGCGTCGTAATGCCCGCCGCGAGCAGCGCGCCGAAGCGGTCGCGCGCGTGCATGGCGATCCAGTAGCCGCGGATGATGAGCAGCGCGAACAGCAAAATCACTGCCACCGCACCCACAAACCCCAGCTCCTCGCAGACGATGGGGAAAATGTAGTCGTTGTGCTCCTCTGGGAGGTAGAGGTATTTCTGGCGGCTCCTGCCGAGCCCGAGTCCCATCAGCCCACCTGAGCCGATGGCGTAGAGCGACTGCAGGATCTGATAGCCGTCGCCGGTCGGGTCAGACTCCGGGTCGCGCCACGCCGTGATGCGCGCGCTCGCGTAGCCCATCGTGCTGAGGTAGATCACTGCAAAGGCGGTGACGGCGATGCCGCCGATGACGAACCATTTGAGGTCTGCGCCGCCGAGGAACATCATCGTCGCGCCCAGCGCAAGGATGATAAGAATGCCGGAGAAATGGCGTTCCAGTGCGATCAGCCCGCATACGACGAGCAGGATGATCGCGAACGGCAGAATGCCGTAGCGGAAGGTGCGCATCTTTTCCCGGTAGACCGACATCAGCGACGCGAACGACATCACGACCGCAAGCTTCGCGACCTCAGACGGCTGGAAGCTGAAGAAGCCGAGATAGATCCAGCGCTTCGCGCCGTGGTCCTCCGTGCCGAGAAACGGCACAAGCATGAGGAAAAAGATCGACACAGCGAGCACGATCATGGAGACCGCGCGCCACATC
>CAKTVN010000112.1 GCA_934623545.1 uncultured Oscillospiraceae bacterium | reverse complement strand
GCGTCCTGCGCCTCTTTTTTGCATACTTTTTTCTGGCAAGACAGAAAAAAGTATGCCCGCGGAGCGACAGTTGCGGTCTCACCGCAAAGGCAGTACTTCGGTAAATCCGGAAAAGCCTCCCACATCCTTCGGGCGCGGTCGGGCAGACCGAGTCGTCCGCTACAGCTGGATCCAGAACCGCTTGACGGCAGCCTTTTCCTCCGGGTCATATAATTCGTTCTCAAACACGCCGCCGTTTTTCAAAATGACCTTCTCGGAGGCAATGTTATCATTGTCGCAAATGCAGCGGATGCGCTCGAAGCCGAATTTTTTTGCAAGCTCCAGCCCCTGCCTCAGCATCTGCGTCGCAAGACCCCAATTCCGGTCTGAAGGGCGGGTCTCATAGCCGATATGCCCGCCATAGCTCAGTAAATAGTCCGTCAGCTCAAACTTCAGACTGAACACGCCGATCAGGCGTTTTCCTTCATAGCAAAGGTAGAAATCTTCGCGCACATAGCCGTCCGGAAAATTTTTCCGGTATGTCGATCCTGCATTCCGGTCAGCCACCGGTCAAAGCTTTTGTAATTGCCGATGCCAATGCACGTACGCCGCTTCTCTCGATTTCATCATAGAATGAAAGGACATCGTCCCTGTTCCGTTCTGCCGGCAAAACAAATTGCAGCATATATCTCCCCCATCAATTTTGATTTCCCATCCGCCTGTCCGCGCCTCGTCCCGCAAAAGCGCCTTCTCACGAGGATGCGCGCCGCGAGGCATTCCCCGCGCCGATTTGGCAGACTCGGACGATTGCTCTGCTTTATATGTGCTTCATGATCCGCAGTGCCAGAAACAGTTTCTCCAGATCATGCGTCGCTGCCGGCAAGCCGTCCGTCTCATACGCGCCCTCGATCAGAACATCTCCCGGAATCAGAAAATCATACAGCTCCAGACCGTAAAAATCGCAGACCGCCTGAACGCCTGCCAGCTCCATCTCGACCGCGATGCAGCCCTCCTGCCTGCGCCGGTTTACAAGGTTTACGGTCTCACGAAGCATACTGTCCGTCGTCCACACTCTGCCCTGCACATACGGCAGTCTCCACTGTGCAAACAGCTCCGCAAGCCTTCGTGCATTTTTTATTTCGATATAGTCCTGCGGCTTTGCAAAATAATACGACAGCCCCTCGCCCCGATACGCCTGCGTCGGAACGATGAGCTTTCCCTCCGTCGCCTCCCGGTCGAGGCTCCCACAGGAGCCGAACATCACAAAAACCGATGTACCTGTCAAATAATGGACCTCAGCAAGCGTTCCCGCCGCAAGCGCCGAGCCGATCGGCGTCAGATAGAACGCAATGTCCTCTCCCTCATGCTCTAACACCCAAACAGGTATGTTTCCATTGCACGCGCGGACCTCGGCGATCTGCCTGCACGCAAAATTTCCAAGCATATATTCATAGATCTGCTTCGAAAAAATCAGAATACATTTTTGAACCAGATGTTTCTTTTCTCCGTAAAAGCTCTCCAGCCTTACGATCGGCTCGCTGTCTGCATCATAGCAATCCGTAATCATGTTGTCCCCTCCGCAGCCTTTTCGTTTCGTATTTCGGGATGGTACGAAAACAGCCACAGCGGGGTTGCTCGCCGTGGCTGCTCTCTTCACGCGCAGCCCCTTACAGAGCCGCCCGCCATTTCCTGCCTTTTATACTGATATTCAATTAAAAACTTTCATTCATGGAATGGAAGTTTTTAATATGAAGATCATTATGAGACGCGATTCCGTGATTTTATCAAAATCACGGAATCGGTTACGCCAAAGGCGGAACCTTTCTGATTAAAGAATTTAATCAGAAAATAGTATTAGAACCAAACCGCCGTTTCGTACACACGGACGAGCAGCGTGATCGCCTGCTCCGTCGTCAGCGTCGTCTTCGGCGAGAAGCCTGTGCCGGTGCCGCTCATCAGCCCCATCTGCGTCATGACGCTGACGCCGTTTTTCGCCCAACTCGCAACGGAAGCGCTGTCGGAATACTGCCCGAGCAAGGACACATCCGCCTCCGGCGCGGTCCCGATCAGCTCCATCAGCCGCGTGCAGATCACTGCCGCCTCCTGCCGGGTAAGGGTGTCGTTCAGCCGGAAATTGCCCTTCCCGTCGCCGAACATCAGCCCGAGCGTCTCCGCCTGAACATCAACGCTTCCCTCGACATATTCTCCTGTCAGCGCACTGGCTGCGTCCACGACCATCCGCGCAAACTCGCCGCGGGTGACCGGCTTCTGATAGCCGCTCGTCAGCCCGGAGAGAATGCCGTAATCCGCCGCGCGCTGCACATAGTCCTGCGCCCAGCCGGAGGGCGTCCCGAGCGAGCTCACGTCAAACCGGTCTGCGTCATACCAGCTCCCGACGTTCGATTTTGCGTCGTCCCGCGTTTCCTCGTCGTCCGGATCGTCCCGGTCGACGCGCGCAGACGCGCCGCGCAGCGTATAGTATGTATAGCAGCTTTCCAGCGGGATCACGCGGTCAATGCCCGCCTGCCCGTTCCAGGTCCAGTTCTGCTCAAACAGCGTCACGGTCCCGGCTTCCTCGTCGACGGATTTACACAGTGCATAGTGCGAGCAGCTTCCCCGCGCCTCCGCCGAGGCGTATAGCACGTCGCCGCGCTGCGGCACATCGACTTCCTCGAACCAGCCCTCGCCGCTCTGCACGACCGGCGCAGTGACGAGCAGCACCGTCACGCCGTACACCTCGCGGTAATACCGCTCGATCAGCTCCGAGCAGAGCGGACCGCCGGACAGGTCGTAGATCGCGTCCACGCCGTCCATCGTATCGGCGACGAAGCCATCCTCCGTGATGGGAACAAATTCGATCTCCAGCGTCGTATCCACCGCGAGCGCCGTCATTGGCAGCATCGCGAGGCACAGCGCCAAAGCCAGCGCCAGCGCGCACCATTTTTTCATATATAACGCATCCTTTCTGAGAAAAGCAGGGTGTATGTTCAAAAAATAGATGCTCCTATTGTAATCTTATGTTACTATTTTGTCAATCTTTTTCTGTTTTCCGCTCTTTCCGCCGCCCATGAAATGTGATATACTGGTATATAATCAATACCTCAATTTGGAGGACTTTTTCTTGGAAAATTACTTTTCACCCGCAATGGACCGGCATCAGATCGGTCAGATCAGCGCCCTCGGGCTTGCGCACTGCGGCGACGCCGTGTTTGAGCTTCTGGTGCGCACATGGCTATGCGAGCAGGGCGGCGCGACCGCCAAAAATCTGCACCGCGCCACGGTTTCCTACGTCTGCGCGCCCGCGCAGGCGGCGCGCGCCGAGCGGATGCTCCCGCTTCTGAGCGAGGAGGAGCTTGCACAGTACCGCCGCGGACGCAACGCCCATGTCCATATGATCCCCAAAAACGCCACTCACCGGGAGTATTCCATGGCGACCGGTCTGGAATGCCTCTTTGGCTATCTCTATCTCTCTGGTCGGCTCGACCGGATCAACGAGCTCTTTCAGAAGACAATGGAGGTCCCCCATGCCGATTGACGCCCTCTTTCTCACCGCCGCCGCGCAGGAGCTGCGCGGGCGGCTGATCGGTTGCCGCGTTGACCGCGTGCAGCAGCCGGAGCGCGATACGGTCATCCTGAGCCTGCGAAGCCCCGGTTTCGGATGCAGACTTCTGCTGTCCGCCTCGTGCAACCATCCGCGCATCCATCTGACAGAGACCGCGATGGAAAATCCCGCGCAGCCGCCCATGTTCTGTATGCTGCTGCGCAAGCATCTGACCGGCGGGCGCATCGTCAGCCTGACGCAGCCGCCGATGGAGCGGCTGGTGGAGCTGACGCTCGACTGCACCGACGAGCTGGGGGAGAGCGTCCGGCGAAGCCTTGTTCTGGAGCTCATGGGGCGCAATTCCAATCTCATCCTGCTTGACGGCGAGCGCCGCATTCTCGACTGCGTGCGGCGCGTCGACTTTGAAATGTCCGAGCAACGTCCGCTGCTTCCCGGGCTCTACTATCATCTGCCGCCCACGCAGGGCAAGCGCGACCCGCTCGCGACAACGCCGGCGACGCTTTTGCAGCTTCTATGCGATATCGACGCGCCGAAGCATTTCGACCAGTGGCTGCTCGACACCTTCGGCGGACTTTCCCCGCTCGTGTGCCGGGAGCTGAGCTACGATCTGACTGGCGCGACCGATACGGACCTCGCCCCGCTCGACCATGCGGCGCGCGCCGCGCTGGCAGAGGCGCTCTCCGAGCGCCTCGCGCAATGCTCCTCCGGAGTTTTCACGCCGGTCCTGCTCCTTCAGGACGGCGCGCCGAAGGATTTCTCCTGCATTTCCATCCGTCAGTATGAGTCCTGCCGTGAGCAGCGCACCGCGCCGTCCTTCTCGCAGCTGCTCGACGGCTTCTACGCCGAGCGCGACCGCGCCGAGCGGATGCAGCAGAAGACGCAGGTGATCCGCAAAATGCTCACCAATCTGGTCCACCGCACCGCGCGTAAGCTGGAGCTTCAGAAAAAGGAGCTGGAGGCGACCTACGACCGCGAGCGTCTGCGCCGCCTCGGCGACATCGTGACCGCCAATCTCTATGCCATCCGGCGCGGACAGACCGTCCTGCACGCAGTGGATTTTTACGACGAGGAAATGCGCGAGATCGACGTCCCGCTCTCGCCTGCCCTTTCGCCGCAGCAGAACGCCGCGCGGTTTTATAAGGACTATCAGAAGGCAAAGAACGCTGAGCGCATCCTGACCGAGCAGATCGCCTCCGGTGCGCAGGAGCTGGAATATCTGGAAAGCGTGCTCGACGCGCTCTCCCGCGCCGAATGTGAGCGCGACGTGCAGGAGATCCGTGCGGAGCTGGTCGCCGGGCGCTATCTGCGCGAGACCGGGCAGAAAAAACGCATGAAAACGCCGCCCGCCGCGCCGATGGAGTTCCGCTCCTCCACCGGCATCTCCATTCTCGTCGGCAGGAACAACCGTGAGAACGATCTGCTCACCACCAAGCTCGCCTCCAAGGGCGATCTGTGGCTGCATACGCAAAAAATTCACGGCAGCCACGTTATTCTGCTCTGCGGCGGCGCGGAGCCCGACGATCAGAGCGTGACCGAGGCGGCGCAGCTTGCGGCATGGTTCTCACAGGCGCGCGACGGGCAGAATGTCCCCGTCGACGTCACTGCCGTCAAAAATGTAAAGAAGCCGTCCGGCGCGAAGCCCGGCATGGTCGTCTATTATACCTACCGCACCGTCTATGTAACGCCCGACGCTGCGCTCGTTCCGGCGCTGAAAGTGAGGTAATATCATGGAATACTGGGAGGGAAAGCACTTCTCCTTTTTTCAGAACACGCAGTGCGAGTTTTTCCCCTGTCACAAGACCGGGCATCCGGAGGATTTCAGCTGCCTGTTCTGCTACTGTCCGCTCTACGCGCTCGGAAAAAAATGCGGCGGCAATTTCCGCTATCTTGAAAACGGGATCAAGGACTGCTCTAACTGTCTCATCCCTCACCGGCGGGAAAACTACGGGCGCATTACCGAGCACTTTGCCGAGCTCGCCGCGCTTACGCGCGAGGACGCTGAATAATCCACGTCCCGGCGAGGCAAGCTATCTCCGGGGTGATCGCATTGGAAAAGGAATATCCGGACGCCGCGCATGAGCTGCGCGACCCGAAAATACCGCCCGTGCGCGGCGTCTCCGGCGGCACGTCAGACGCCGCTCCGACCGGAAATCAGCCACGCTGCTGAGTGCACACAGGCGCACTTCTCGTCATAAGATGTCATGGGTCCCGGAACCCATGACATCTTGTTTGGAGGAACGCCAAATGTCTAATACCTA
>CAKTVN010000111.1 GCA_934623545.1 uncultured Oscillospiraceae bacterium | reverse complement strand
CCCGAAGGGAACATCTCTTCGGGTGTGTTACGTTTTTCAGTAAGCCTTACAGCGTTCCGCCGCGCACGGCTCTTTGTGCCAATCGGTTTCTCTTCGCGGCATAGCCGCTTCAGCCTACGCTAAAAAAGTGCCACCGCCACTTTTTTTGAACGCTGCGGTGTCGCGCAAAACACTCTACACGATGCAAGCGTGGATCAAAATCAACAGCCTAAAAACCAAATGGGAATCCGGCGAAGCGAATCGTATTTGAGCGCTCAAAGAGCGCCGTTATTGTTCCTTCATCAGCTTCCGCCGCGCGAGGTTGATCGTGCCCTCCTGCATGGAGCTGATCCACGCAAGGCTCTTGCCGCAGCCGTTCGCGACGCAGGAATCCGCGTCGTCCGCGATCGAGCATGGGATCTCCGTCCGCTCGGAAATGAGCCTGTCAAAGCCGTACAGGAGGCTCCCGCCGCCGGTCAGGACGATGCCGTTCTGCGCGATGTCCGCGACCAGCTCCGGCGAGGTGTGCTCCAGCACGGCAAGCACCTCGTCTACGATCTGCCGCGCGGGGCGCTTGAAGGCTTCCATCAGCTCCAGCGACGTGACCGGCTGCTCCTTCGGAAGTCCCGTCTTGAGATCGCGCCCCTTGACGGTCATCACCGCGTCCTCCGGGCGCTCATACACGCAGCCGATGGTGATCTTGACCTCCTCCGCCGTGCCGAGCCCGATGAGCATCGCATAGCGCTTGCGCATGAAGGCGACGACCGCCTCGTCAAACGTATCGCCCGCGATCTTGATGGACGCGGAATTGGAAATGCCGTTGAGGCTGAGCACAGCGATATCCGTCGTGCCGCCGCCAATGTCCACGATCATGTGCCCGTCCGGACCGGAGATATTCAGCTTCGCGCCGAGCGCGGCTGCATACGGCTCCTCGATCAGGTAGACGCGGCGCGCGCCCGCCTCCATCGTCGCCTGAATGACCGCGCGCTCCTCGACCTCGGTCACGCCGCTCGGGACACTGACGATCACGCGGGGCTTGATGAGCGCGAAGCGGATGATCTTCTTCAAAAACTGTTCCAGCATTTTCTCCGTCATCTCGTAGTCGGAGATCACGCCGTCGCGCAGCGGGCGGACCGCAACGATGTTGCCCGGCGTTCTGCCGAGCATATTGCGCGCCGCCGCGCCGACCTGAAGCACCTTGCCGGTATTTTTATCGACCGCCACGACCGACGGCTCGCGCAGCACGATGCCGCGCCCTTCTTCATAAACCAGAACGTTTGCCGTTCCGAGATCGATTCCAATATCTCTGGAGAGTTTCATGGGGTGTCCCCTTTCGTTACGTTTCACGCGGCGTTGCCAGTGCCGCGCAGACCACCTCCGCCGCGCCAGCCGCCTTCAGGACCCGCGCGCACTCAGACAGCGTCGCGCCGGTCGTCACAATATCGTCGATCAGCAGGATACGTTTTCCCGCAAAATGCTTCTGCTCCGCCGCCCGGTATACGCCGGAGACGTTCGCAACGCGCTGTGAAGCATCCGTAAGCCCGGACTGCGCCGGATTGTCGGCGTGCTTTTCAAGCGCGCGGACCGGCGGCTTTGCGCCGAGCGCCTCCGCCAGCGCCCACGCCAGCAGCTCCGCCTGATCGTAGCCGCGTCTGCGCCTGCGTTCCCGGCTGACCGGGACCCACGAGATCAGGTCAAACTTGCCCAACAGCTTGTCCCGCACCGTCGCAGCCATCCACGCGCCGTATTGCGCCGCGTACCATGGACGGTTTTCAAATTTGTAGCGCAGGATGCTCTCGCGCATTGCGCCCTCATAGAAAAACGTTGCGACACACTGCGCCGCATCCGCGACCGCCGGATCCGCGCCGTCATGCTCCGGCAGCGTTTGCAGACAGCCCGCGCAGACAGGTCCTGTCCCTGGCTCCAGAAAGCAGGCGCATATCATACATCTGGGCGGATACAGCAGGTCCAGAATGCGGTCAATCAGCTTCCGTTTCATCCGTCCGTCCCTTTTCCAGCCGCAGCTTGAGTCCGCTGTAGCGGCGCTGCTGGCGGTCGTTGCGCGTCATGGCAGCGATGACCTCCTCGTTGCCGACGATGATGAACAGCTCTCTTGCCCGCGTGATGGCGGTGTAGAGGATGCTTCGCGTCAGCAGCAGCTGCGAGCCGCTCCATGCTGCCAGAATGACCGCGCGGTACTCGCTGCCCTGGCTCTTGTGGACCGTCATGGCATACGCCGGTTCCAGCTCGCGCAGCATATCAAAGCCATACGACGTCTCACGGTCGTCAAAGACGACTGTGATCGTCTCGGCGGCAAAGTCGATCTTGGTGATCGTGCCGATGTCGCCGTTAAAAACGCCCGTTCCGGCGCCCAGACCGTCTGTCCGTTTCCATATTATATCATAGTTGTTCCGGATTTGCATCACCCGATCGCCCTCGCGATAGGAAAAATCTCCAAGCTGCTTTTCCCTTTTCCCAGGTGCCGGCGGATTGAGCACCGCCTGAAGCGCCTTGTTGAGCTCCACGGTCCCCGTTTCGTGCCGCCGCGTCGGCGAGAGCACCTGAATTTCCGAGGCCGGAATGCCCATATTTTTCGGCAGCCTTGTCGCGCAGAGCTCCGCGATGGTCTGCACGACGCTTTCGCCGGAGCGGCGCTTCATAAAGAAGAAATCCTTGTCCTTGACCGTCAGGACCGGCAGCTCACCGCGGTTGACGGCGTGCGCGTTCATGACGATCAGACTCTCCCGCGCCTGACGGAAGATCTCCGTCAGCCGCACCGTCTTTGCCATGCCGCTGCGGATGATGTCCGAAAAGACGTTGCCCGCGCCGACGGAGGGCAGCTGATCGGGGTCGCCGACCAGGATGAGCCTGCACTGCGGCTTCAGCCCCTTCAGCAGCGACATCATCAGCTGAAGATCGACCATAGAGGTCTCGTCGATGATCATCGCGTCGCACTTGAGCGGCTCGTCCTCATCGTGGAAAAACGTCATCGCGCCGGTCTCCTGATCGAGCTGCGCCTCCAGCAGCCTGTGGATGGTCGTCGCCTCGCGTCCCGTGACCTCACTCAGCCGCTTGGCGGCGCGCCCGGTCGGCGCGGCGAGCTGCGTCTTGAGCCCCATCGCATCCAGAAGGTCCAGAATGCCGGTCATGACCGTCGTCTTACCGGTACCCGGTCCGCCGGTCACAAGCAGCAGCTGATGCGTCGCCGCGTCGCGGATCGCCTGAAGCTGGCTCTCCGCATAATCGATCGCGCGTCGCGCCTGAATGTCACGGAGCATCTGCTCGAGCCGCGACGGCGGCTCAATGCGCATATCCGCCATCTTCAGCAGCCGCGCCGCAATATACTGCTCCGCCTCATAAAACTCCGGCAGATAGCACGCGGTCAGCCCCGCGACGGAGCTTCTGATCATCCGCTCCTGCTCGTCCAGCCGAATGATCCCATCCTCGATCGTCTCGCTGTCAAGGTTCAGCAGCGCCGCCGTCGCCGGGACGAGCTTCTTCTCCGGTATAAACGTATGTCCGTTCGTCAGGTTATAGGACAGCTCAAACAGAATGCCCGCCTCGACTCGGCGCTCATCATCCGCCTCAACATCCAGCTCCAGCGCGAAGGCATCGACAGCCGCAAAATCCGCGCCGAAATACGGTTCGGTCAACAAGTAGGGGTCGTCGCGCAGCGCGTCCTCGGCGAGGTCGCCGTAGACGCGGAACAGGCGCACCGCAAGCTCCGGCGGCAGCCGGTGCAGTGTCAGAAATTCGATCAGCCGCCGCACGCCCGCCTGACGGCGGAAGCTCTCGCCGATCTCATGCGCCTTACGGCGCGAAATGCCCGGGATCTGCGCCAGCTGCTCCGGGTCCGATTCCAGCACCTCCAGCGCACGCGCGCCGAACAGCTGCAAAATTTTCTCGGCAGTCTTTTCGCCGATGCCCTTGACCGCGCCGGAAGCAAGATAGGCAAAGATTTCATTTCCGGTCTCCGGCATCAGTCGCTCCAGAAACTCCGCCTCAAACTGCCGCCCATGGCTGGCGTGATAGCCCCACTTTCCGGTCACGATCAGCCGCTCGCCGGGAACCGTCATCGGCACTGTGCCGACGACGGTGATCTGCTGTCCGTCCTCCGTATTCACGCGGAGGACCGCGTAGCCGTTCTCCGGGTTCTGATAGACGACGGTCTGGACCGTCCCGCGAATCATTTCTTCATCCTGACGCAAATTTCACCGCTCCGTTTTCCGGGGAAGCTCCGCCTCGATCAGCCGCTACTCGCACTCGCCGCCAGGCTCCGCGCTTCCCAAAATTTCCGAAAGCTCCGCCTCCGGAAGATACTCTACAAATTCATACCGCCCGCAGATCGCGCGCAGGCACCGCAGCCCCACGTCGCTCAGCCCGCAGTCGATGACCGTCAGACCGGCTACGCACAGCCCGGTCTCGCGCAGCCACGCAACACCGCGCACTGCGTGCTCCAGCTCCTGTGCATCGCCCTGTACCGCAAGCAGCATCCGCAGCGACCGCCCTCCTGCCGGCTTGAGAAGCAGCCCCGTCACCGTCCATAAAATCAGCAGCACGCCGCAAACCGCCAAAATCGCGATCAAAATTTCAAATACCATCTCCGCACCTCCTGCATCATCCTATGCAGACACCTTCGGTGCGGTCTTTTTGATTTTACTACAAATCCAGCCTGATTTCCACAGGAAAACGCAAATATATGAAATATTCCGCCCAGAGGGCAAAAAAATACCGCGTCAAAGGCGCGGAAAGGTCGCACCCAAAGGGCGCGAACTTTTCGTGTCCGGAGGACATGGGGCACTTCTGCGATTGCACCGCAGTGCCATTTTTACAGCGACACTGTAACTGTGCCTTCGGCGACCATATCTTTTCCCTCTTGCGGGAAAAGATATGGAAGAAAAGGACGTTGGAGAACGAAATAGCGCTTACGCGCGGAAAAGCATTTTCTTACATTGTGCGTGTTATCGTTACACCGGCGGTCAAGGAACGCCCTTCGGGCGGCGCATTCAATTTCGTATACGGAAATATCGCACCTCGGTAAATATTTGACGTATGAAATACGGACAATATTTGCCCTATTATGGGTTGTAGGGGCTGATGCCTACATCAGCCCTTGCCGCAGCGGGTCGATGTGGGCATCGACCCCTACGAGCCTCATAAGGTCGGAAAGCCCTACGAATTTCATACGTCAAATATTCAACGGGCGCTAACATGGCGACTTGTGCAATATATCGTGCGCTCAGGAAACCCGATTGGACGGTCGCCCGAAGGGCGTTCGGACTACGGGCAGGGAAACGACAACACGTAAAATGTAACGACACGCCTTTTCGCGCGTAAGCGCTATTTTCGCGTCCCCTAGCACTCTTTTCTCCCCCATCTTTTCTCTTGCGAGAGAAAAGATAGGGCCGTCGGAGACATCCCGCGCACTCCGTGCGCGAAAAAAAACGCGTCCTTCGGGCGCGACAGTCCCTGTGCCTTCGGCACAGATAAGGTCACCCTCACAGGGTGACAAAAAAAGAGGATGCCGAAGCATCCTCTTTTTTGAACTTGGAATTAGTCCTCGTTGATCGCGATGACAACGCCGGAACCGACGGTACGACCACCTTCACGGATAGCGAAGCGCAGACCATTCTCGATCGCGATCGGGGTGATCAGCTCAACGTTCATGTCGATGTTATCGCCGGGCATGCACATCTCAACGCCTTCGGGAAGGCTGATGATGCCGGTAACGTCAGTGGTTCTGAAATAGAACTGCGGACGATAGTTGTTGAAGAACGGGGTATGACGACCGCCTTCTTCCTTGGACAGGACGTAGACCTGAC
>CAKTVN010000110.1 GCA_934623545.1 uncultured Oscillospiraceae bacterium | reverse complement strand
TTCTCCACCATCTTTTCTCTTGCGAGAGAAAAGATGGTGCCGCCGGAGGCACAGCTGCGGTGTCACCGCAAAAACGGAACTTCCGGTGAATCTGGAGAAAAAAGAACCGCGCCCTTTCGGGCGCGGATAAGGAGTCACCCTTCGGGTGACGAAAATATTTTTATAATTGGATCCAATATCTCTCCAGCTGGCAGTCATCACGCGTGTCCTGCACGGTATTTTCATAAACGCCGCCCTGCGAAAGGATGGTCCGGCGGCTGGGCTCGTTGTCCACAAGGCAGGTGATGAGCACCCTGTCCAGCCCGATCTCGCGGCAATAGCCGAGCGAATCGTGAAGCATTTTCTTGGCATAGCCCTTCCGGCGCTCGGACGGGCGGACAGAATAGCCGATGTTCCCGCCGCACAGCGCCAGATAGTCGTTAAAATAGTGCCGCACGTTGAGCATCCCGACGATGCGATTTTCCGGCATCCGGACAAAGACGAACTGTGTTGCCAGCACCAGATCCTCCGGCAGCGCCGCAGGGTCCTCGTACCGGCGCACCTCGCGCAGCCACTGCTCTGGGTCCTCAAAGCGGCGGAGCGGACCGGCTCCGTCCATGCTGCTGCCCGCGGCGAGAAATTCCGCGCGGTAGGCGGCGATCTCGTCATAGTCGCCCTCCGTCGGGCGGCGCAGGATCAGTTCTTCCATATTAGCGTTCCTCCTTCGGCACATCGCGCATACTCAGACTGATGCGTTTTCTCTTTTCATCGACCTCCAGCACGACGACCTTGACGATATCGCCGACGCTGAGCGCCTCGGACGGGTGCTTGATGAAGCGGTCGCAGACCTTCGAGATGTGGACGAGCCCATCCTGATGCACGCCGATGTCCACAAACACGCCGAAGTCGATGACGTTGCGCACCGTCCCGGTCAGCACCATGCCGGGCTTGAGGTCCTTAATATCGAGCACGTCCGTGCGCAGGATCGGCGCGGGCAGCTCGTCGCGCGGGTCGCGTCCGGGCTTGAGCAGCTCCCGGACGATGTCGCGCAGAGTCGGCTCGCCGCAGCCACACCGTTTTGCAGCCGCTGCCCAGCCGAGTGCCTCCACACGCTTTGGAAGCGCTGTCAGTGCGGGCGTGCCGACATCGGAAAGCGAATACCCGCACAGCGTCAGAAGCGCCTCTGCCGCCGCGTAGGACTCCGGGTGAACGCCTGTATGGTCGAGCACCTGTTTGCTTTCGGGCACGCGCAGGAAGCCCGCGCACTGCTCATATGCCTTCGGTCCGAGCTTCGGGACCTTTAGAAGCTGCTTTCGCGCAGTGAAGACGCCGTTTTCCTCGCGGTAGGCGACGATGTTTTTTGCAGTCACGGCGGTCAGCCCCGCGACCTGCTTCAGAAGCGAGGGCGAGGCGGTATTGAGATCGACGCCGACGGCATTGACGCAGCTTTCCACGACGCCGCCGAGCGCGGCGTCCAGCTCCTTTTCCGGCATATCGTGCTGATACTGCCCGACGCCGATCGCCTTCGGGTCGATCTTGACCAGCTCCGCCAGCGGGTCCTGAAGCCGCCGCGCGATGGAGACCGCAGAGCGGAGATTGACGTCAAACTGCGGAAATTCCTCCGCCGCAAGCTTGGACGCGGAATAGACGGACGCGCCTGCCTCGTTTACGATCATGTAGGAAACGCCGCCGCCGACAGCGCGGATGAGCTCGACGGTCATAGCCTCCGTCTCACGCGAGGCGGTGCCGTTGCCGATGGCGATGTGCTCGACGCCGTGCTTGCGGATGAGACGCGCGAGCGCGTCGATCGCCTCCTGCTTTTTGCGCTCGCTGAAGGTCGGATAGACGACGGTCGTATCCAGCACGCGCCCGGTCGCGTCGACGACCGCGACCTTGCAGCCGTGCGCGTAGCCGGGGTCGAGCCCCATCGTGACGTGCCCCTTGACCGGCGGCTGCATGAGCAGCGGGCGCAGGTTCAGGGCGAAATTGTGAATGGCGCTCTCTGCCGCCATATCGGTCAGACTGTTTCGCAGCTCACGCTCCATGCTCGGCGCGAGAAGGCGATCATAGCTGTCGGCGCAGACGGCGCCGAGAAATGCCATGGCGGGTGTCCCGGGCTTGACGACGGCGCGGCGGATGAGCTGGACGGCAAGCGCCTCATCCATCTCGATGGAGACCTTGAGATAGCCCTCGCGCTCTCCGCGGTTGAGCGCCAGGATCTGATGGCTCTGAAGCTTGGAGACCGGCTGCGTGAAGTCATAATAGAGCCGGTAAACCGAGTCCTCCTCCTTCGCCGCGTGCGAGGCGGCGGCTGCGTGCTTTCCCATCAGCTCGCGCAGCCGGGCGCGGATCGCCGCGTCGTCGGAAATGCGCTCGGCTAGAATATCGCTCGCGCCGGAAAGCGCATCCTCCATCGTTTCGACGCCAAGGTCGGTGTTTACATAATCCCTCGCCAGCGTCTCCGGCGCAGCCATTCCGGCTTCCTGCGCCCAGATCGCGTCGGCAAGCGGCTCAAGCCCCTTTTCCTTGGCGATGGTCGCGCGCGTGCGGCGCTTCGGGCGGAACGGGCGGTAAATATCCTCGATCTCGGCAAGCGTATTTGCCCCATCGATCTCGGCAGAAAGCGCATCCGTCAGCTTTTCCTGCGCGGCGATGAGGGACTTGACCTCCTCGCGGCGCGCCTCGAGATTGCGCAGATACTGAAGCCGCGTTTCGAGCGTCCGCAGCGCCGTGTCGTCCATGCCGCCGTGCGCCTCCTTGCGGTAGCGGGCGATGAAGGGGATGGTATTGCCCTCGTCGAGAAGGTCGATGACGTTCTGAATGTATTTTTCCGAGCAGCCGAGCTCGGCTGCGAGCATTTTCGTAATGTTCTGCATAAGTCGCTCCTTTTTGAGATGTACTTTGCATTATAGCACAGATTCGAGTATAATGGGGAAAAAATAGTAGGAGGTCACCATGAAATTCAAGGCTGTGCTCATTGATATTGACGATACGCTGTTTGACTTCCGGCAGAGCTCGTTTGAGGCGCTGGAAAAATCGTTTGAAAAGTGGGGCGTGCGCTTTACCTGGGACGATATGCCGGTGTATGAGGTCTATAACAATCGCCTCTGGCAGCAGTTCGAGCGCGGGGAAATTCCAAAGGAACTGATTTTCCAGGAGCGCTTCCGTCTCTACTTTGCAGAGCGCGGGCTGAACATCGACCCGGCGGCGTTCAACAAGTCCTATCTGCACCATCTGGCGGAGGGCTACGCCTTCATGCCGCACTGCCGCGAGCTGCTCGAGACGCTGCACGGCAGATGGAAGGTTTTTGTTGTTACGAACGGAGACACCTATGCGCAGGAATCGCGCATTGCGCGCTCGGGGCTGGCGCATCTGTTTGACGGGGTGTTTATCTCGGAGCAGATGGGCTGCTGCAAGCCGGAAAAGGTGTTCTACGATAAGGTATTTGCGATCATAGGGGAGGAGTATCGCGATTGCTCGCTGATGGTGGGCGACAGCCTCTCGTCCGATATGCAGGGCGGACGCAATGCGGGCATCCCGACCTGCTTTTACGGGAAAAGGGAGCGCGCGGATGCGCGCTGCGACTATGTGATCGAGGATCTGATGGACCTTCTGCCGATTTTGGAGGAGAATTAGGAGCTTGTGTCAACTGCTGTCCCCGCGCCTTTGAAGTTGTCGAAGCGCGTCGATATTTTCTGACAAAAACTGGTGAATTTGAGCTTGATAAAATTTGTAAATTATGTTACATTATTGCTATCGCAGCGATAAATGAGTCAGTGCCTGATGGAAATACGAATTCTAATCTGAGGAGAGGACAGCAAATGGAAAATCGCGTGAAAATCCTGATCGCCGACGGGAACGACGAATTCTGCGGACATTTGAAGCAGACGCTGGAACGTTCAGGCGGGTATGAGGTCGTTGGAATTGCGGATGACGGGGAGAAAGCGCTCGCGCTTTTGAGCAGCGAACAGCCGGACGTGCTGGTATTGGATCTGCTGCTTTCCAAAGCGGATGGCATTTCGATCCTCAAGCAGGCGCACAGCATGGAGAAGCAGCCGGTCGCGCTGGTCCTGTCCGGCTTTATGACCGAATATGTCGGAAACATGGCAGTGTCGCTTGGCGTGCAGTATTTTATGGCGAAGCCGTGTGATTTTGAGCTTGTTGCCGAACGCATCCGCGAGATCGTGGCGACCGAGCAGCAGGCACGCGCCATGACGGCGCGCAGGGGAGAGATCAACATCGAGGCGATGGTCACCTCGATCATCCACGAGATCGGTGTTCCGGCGCATATCAAGGGCTATCAGTACCTGCGCGAGGCGATCATGATCGCCGTGAACGATATGGATGTCATCAACGCCATCACGAAGGTGCTCTATCCGCAGGTCGCAAAGACCTTCGCGACGACGCCGTCGCGTGTAGAGCGTGCGATCCGGCACGCGATCGAGGTCGCGTGGGACCGCGCGGCGATCTCGAGACGCTTCAGAAGTTCTTCGGCTATACGGTCTCCAACAGCAAGGGTAAGCCGACCAACTCCGAGTTTATCGCGCTGATCGCGGATAAGCTGCAATTACAGCTCAAGGACATGGACATACGGATCTCCTGATCCATGAAAAAATGCTCCCGGATGGTTTTTACCATCCGGGAGCTTGCTCTTTTCGAATCAAAAATTCTTTTTGACAAGCTCTCAAACGGAAAACGCTTTGCCGGTTTTCCGTTTGAAACAGCTGCGCAATGCTGCGCGCATAAATCGTGCGTCGCAGACACACGATTTCCACTGCGACGCTTCGCTCTGCATAGTTCGGCTGAGCCAATCACGCTTCGCCTTGCTCGCGCTCTTGGAGCCTCACACAACTTGCATTGCGTAAAGTGTTTTGCGCGACGCCGCAGCGTTCAAAAAAGGCGCCGGTGGCGCCTTTTTGCGTAGGCTGAAGCGGCTATGCCGCGAAGGGGAACTGATTGGCACGAAAACACCTGCGGGTGCGAACTCTACGAGGTTTTTGACAGTCTGCGCTCCCGGATGATTTTCTGATCCGGGAGCGGCTGTAATTGGTCGAAGATTTAGTCGGCGTCCTGAAGCGTCTCAAAGGCGTTTTCGGTCTCATCGAAGGCAACCTGAAGGTCCGCAAGCGTGTCGCGCATCCGGTCGAGAACGGAGGAGAGGTCCTGCGACAGCGCCGCAAGGTCTTCGCCGGTCTCGGTGTAGCGGCTGTGCGCATGGTCGCAGAGCTGGCTGAGCTTTTCCCTGAGCCGTGCGGCGCGCGCAAGCGCATTGCGTTCGGTCGCCTCGGCGCGGCGGTATGCCTCCAGCTCCTGCTGGGCGAGGGAGGAGACCGAATCTTCCTCGGACGACTCAGTATCCGTTTCTTCCTCCACCGGCGCGTCCTCTGCCGCTACAGCCTGAGAGGGCACCGGCTGCTGCGCATACGCGTCGACATTTGCCTCGGCGTCCAGCGCGCGCTGAGAAAGCTCAGAGGCTTCCTGCGCCAGCGACTCGATCTGCTGCTGAAGCGAGGCGTCCTCCTCCTGCATCCGGCTGAGTTCCGCCTTTGCTGCCGACAGCTCATCGTTTGCGGCATCCAGTGTGTGGCGGGTCTGATCGAGCTCTGCCTGAAGCGCGACTTTTTCCGCTTCGAGCTTCTCATTGGCGTCCTTCAGACGGCGCAACTCCTTTTTGTGTTCAACTGAGACCGATTCGATGTAATCCACCACATCGCTGCGGTTAAAGCCTCCGATGGAGGAGCGGAATTTGGAGAAGTCAGCCATAGAAATCACCATGCCGGTGCGGCACCGGCACAAATAGGAATGAAAACGGAAGCCGCAAAATTTCCCGTTTTCT
>CAKTVN010000109.1 GCA_934623545.1 uncultured Oscillospiraceae bacterium | reverse complement strand
TTTTGTCTGATGTACACGCCATCAGACAAAACGGATTCACATTTTATTCCGCCGTGCGCGGCGGAACTCTACGAGGTCCTTTGACAGTCTGCAAAAGCCCGCCGCAAGGCGGGCTTTTTGTCACCCCAAGGGGGGGTGACGCCTGTTTTGCGCCCGAAGGGCACAAATCCCGTCCCCCCGAAAGGGGGACACTTTTTGCCCCCGGAGGGTGCAAGCCGCGCCGCAGGCGCGGAGCGCTATCTTTTCTCCTGCGAGACGTGTAGGGGCGGACGACTTCGCGCAGCCGTCAGCGCCGTCAGGCGCGCTACGGATGCGGCACGCCCCCTTGCGGGTGCTGTCCACCCCTTTTTCGTGCACGGAGTGCGCGAGAGACGATTCAGCCCCTTTTTCTTTGCGCGGCAAAGAAAAAGCCGCTGGCGGTAAAAAGAAAACGCCAAAGGGGGATTTCCCCCTTTGGAATCCCCTTAAAACGACCAAGAAGAGGGCTGATGCCCCCTTCTTGGATTTTTCCCGGAGTTTGGTTGGTGCAAAGCGTATTTCAAACCAGCAAAAAACGCGATGCAGATGCGTATACGGCAGACCGGCGAGGTAGTCGAAATACTTTGCGGCTGTCTCGACTTCCATACGTCAAATATTCAACGGGCGCAAACATAGCGACTCCGCACGGTGTATCGTGCGTTCAGGAAACCCGATTCTACGGTCGCCCGAAGGGCGTTCGGTCTACGGACAGTGTAACGATAACACGCACAACGTAGCAAAATGCCTTTTCGCGCGTAAGCGCTATTTTCGCCTCCAGCGCCCTTTTCTTCCATATCTTTTCCCGCAAGAGGGAAAAGATATGGTCGCCGAAGGCATCCCGCGCCTCCGGCGCAGGCGGGCGGAGAGCACCCTATGCGATCAGGCGCAAAATACTGAACACCGCGAACGCGCACAGCCATGCCACGCAGCACTGGCTGAGACAGATCGTCGCCGCGCGCGAAGCCGAGCCGACCTCCCGCCGGATGGCGGCAATGGCGGCGACGCAGGGCGTATACAGCAGCGTGAACACCAGAAAGCTCAGCGCTGCGGTCGTGGACAGCAGCGCCGTGACTGGCGCGCCGCCGAGCAGGATCTGAAGCGTGGACACGACGGATTCCTTGGCGATGAAGCCGGAGATCAGCGCTGTCGCGCAGCGCCAGTCGGCAAAGCCGAGCGGCGCGAAGATGGGCGCGATCGTCCGGCCGATCATGGCAAGGAGGCTGTCCTCGCTCGCCGTGACGACGTTGAGCCGTGCGTCAAAGCTCTGCAAAAACCAGATCGCGATCGTTGCGAGGAAGATCACGGAAAACGCCCGCTGCAAGAAGTCCTTTGCCTTTTCCCACAGCAGCAGCGCGACGCTCTTCGCGCTCGGGAAGCGGTAGTTCGGCAGCTCCATCACAAAGGGGACCGGGCGCCCGCGGAACGCCGTCCGGTCCAGCACGAGCGCGCAGACGATGCCCATCAGAATGCCGAAAACATACAGCCCGATCATGACCAGCGCCGCGTGCTGCGGGAAGAATGCGGCGGAGAAGAAGCCGTAGATCGGGATCTTTGCCGAGCAGCTCATGAACGGCGTCAGGAGGATGGTCATGGTGCGGTCGCGCTCGGACGAGAGCGTGCGCGTCGCCATGACCGCCGGGACCGTACAGCCGAAGCCGATGAGCATCGGCACGATGGATTTTCCGGAAAGACCGATCTTTCGCAGCAGCTTGTCCATCACGAACGCCACGCGCGCCATATAGCCCGTATCCTCCAGAATGGAAAGGAAGAAGAACAGCGTTACGATGACCGGCAGGAAGCTGAGCACGCCGCCGACGCCCTCAAAAATGCCGTCGATGATGAGACTATGTACCACCGGATTGAGCCCGTATGCCGTGAGCGCGCGGTCGACAAGCCCGGTCAGGGCGTCGATGCCGAGCGCCAGGAGGTCGCTCAGGAATTTTCCGATGACGTTGAAGGTCAGATAAAAGATGAGCAGCATCACCCCGAGAAAGACCGGGATGGCGGTATATTTTCCGGTCAGGATGCGGTCGAGCTTACTGCTGCGCAGATGCTCGCGGCTCTCCTTCGGCTTGACGACCGCCTGCGCAACTGCGTTTTCAATGAAGCTGTAGCGCATATCCGCCAGCGCGGCGTTGCGGTCGAGCCCGCGCTCCTGCTCCATCTGCACGACGGAGTGCTCGATCAGCTCCAGCTCGTTCTGGTCCAGATGCAGCTCGTCCGCGATCTGCTCGTCGCCCTCGATGAGCTTTGTCGCGGCGAAGCGCACGCCGATCCCGGCTGCCTGCGCGTGGTCCTCGATGACGTGGCACACGGCGTGGATGCAGCGGTGGACGGGTCCCTTCGGGCAGAAGTCATAGACAGCGGGCTTCTGGCGCTGCTCGGCGACGCGCACCGCGTTTTCGATCAGCTCCTCCACGCCCTCGCCGCTCGCCGCACAGATCGGCGTCACGGGGACGCCCAGCAGCTGCGACAGCAGCTGCGTGTCGACCGAGCCGCCATTCCCGGTCAGCTCGTCCATCATGTTGAGGGCGAGGACCGTCGGCACCTGAAGCGTCAGCAGCTGGAGCGTCAGATAGAGATTGCGCTCCAGATTCGTCGCGTCGACGATGTTGATGATGCAGTCGGGCTTCTGGTTGAGAATAAAATTGCGTGTGACGATCTCCTCGGCAGTATAGGGGCGCAGAGAATAGATGCCCGGCAGATCGACCACCGTGCAGTCCTTCCGCCCGCGGACAAGACCGCTCTTCTGGTCGACCGTCACGCCGGGGAAATTGCCGACGTGCTGATTCGAGCCCGTGAGCTGGTTAAAAAGCGTCGTTTTTCCGCAGTTCTGGTTTCCGGCAAGCGCAAAGATCATGAGCGCACCTCCACCTCGATGCTCCGCGCGTCCTCCTTGCGGAGCGTCAGAACATAGCCGCGGAGCTGAAGCTCCATCGGATCGCCCATCGGGGCGATCTTGGAGACGGTGACCTCCGTCTGAGGGATGAGCCCCATATCGAGAAGCCGGCAGCGCAGTACGCCCTCGCCGCCAACGGCGGTGATGACGCCGCTTTCGCCGGCGGAAAGTCTGTCAAGCGTCATGTGAAATTCCTCCCACTGCTATGGATATGTGTCTGAAAGTTAGAATAAGCTAACTTTCGGGAAATAGCAAGAGAAAATTTCGCGCTTTTTCGATTTTTTTACTTCTTCGGGACGCACATCAAAGCGAAAGAAAAGACCTGCGGCGCGAAAAGGAGCGCCGCAGGCCGCATGAGCAGCTATGCGCTTTGTTTTTGATACCATGCGATCAGGAGATCTGCGACCTCGCCGTAGCTCTGCACGCCGCTCTCCTCGGAAAAGACCTTGAGATATGCGTCGTTGACCTTCTGCGCCGCGTCCTGCACCTTGCCCTCATACTGGGCGTAGTGCTCGTTTGCAGCTAGCGCGTCGGCGCGGATGCCCGCGTCCGTGTTGCTCCAGATCTCGGTGCCGGTCGTGCGGTCGACCTTCATAAGGGCGTTGCTGCAATAGATATACGCAGCCAGCGCGCCGGAATAGCGGAACTCGGCGCTTTCGTGCTCCATGCAGGCGAGATAGGCGCAGAAGTTCGCGCCGTCCTCAGCGGCGACGGTCTGCCGGTGGGCGATCTCGTGGCACATGGTGAACGGGAGCCACGCGGCGTAGGTGTCCGGGTTGACGCACGCCTCGCCGGTCACGCAGACGAAGATGCCGGTGATGCCGAAGTGGCTGAACATCTTCCATGTTGCGAGCTTTTTGACGCGGTCGGTCGAGCCGGTGAACAGGTCATATTTCTGCGCGAGCTTCTCATAGCCGCTGCCTGCCTGCTTCGCGAGCGTCGCAAAGTCAGAAAACTGCCCGACGTGGGCTTCGTCGCGCGATACGCTTCCGGCGAGCGCCGACGCCTGCGCGGCGTAATAGCGCGTCGCCGCAGCGAGCTCCTGCGCGGAATATTCGCGCACATCGAGATCCAGCGATTCTGCGACCGTCGGACCGAAGTGGTTGAGTCCCCACACGCCGACGAACGCAAAGGCAAAGACGCTCAGCGCCAGCACGATCCCGGACAGCCAGGCAAAAAAGCCGCGCCGGTCGCGGATCGCGCGCACCAGCGTATAGACCATCCACAGCACCGCGAGCAGCAGCAAAATTTCCCACACGCAGAACGGCACGGCGGATGTCACTGACGAGATCAGCGACAGCGCCTTTCTGGAAAAGGCGGGGTAGAACGAAAAAACCAGCTCCGGCGCGCTGTTTGCAACAGCTGCCATCACGCCGGTCAGAACCAGGAAAATGGCTGACAGGATCAGCCGTCCGATCGTTTTCAAGGCAGAATGCTCCTTTTCAGGGTGTATGCTTTTGAGTATGTTTTCGGATATGCTTTGCAGTATACCACAAAGCCCGGAAAAACAAAAGCGTTTGGCACAAAAAATCCCGCGGCGCAGTTGACTTTGAGCCGCTTTCCACTATAATAATGAGATAATGAATTATAAATCAGGCGTCAGGAGGAAGAATCGATTATGCTGAAAAGCTCTGAAAAGTCCATGGACAAAATCATCGCGCTCTGCAAAAGCCGCGGCATTATTTTCGCCGGCTCCGAAATATACGGCGGTCTCGCCAACAGCTGGGACTACGGTCCGCTCGGCGTAGAGCTCAAGAACAACGTCAAGAAGGCATGGCTCAAGAAATTCGTGCAGGAAAGTCCGTATAACGTCGGGCTCGACGCCGCGATCATCATGAACCCGCAGACATGGATCACCACCGGGCACGTGTCCAGCTTCTCAGACCCGCTGCTGGACTGCAAGGCGTGCAAGGCGCGCCACCGCGCCGACAAGCTGATCGGCGAGGAGCATCCCGAGATCAACGTCGACGCCATGAGCTTCGACGAGATGGACAAATTCATCTCTGAGCATGAGGACGTCGTCTGCCCCGTCTGCGGCAAGCATGACTTCACGCCCATCCGCAAATTCAACCTCATGTTCAAGACCGCCATCGGCGTCACGGAGGATTCCTCCTCCACCTGCTATCTCCGCCCGGAGACCGCGCAGGGCATCTTCGTCAACTTCGCCAACATCCAGCGCACCACCCGCCGCAAGCTCCCGTTCGGCGTCTGTCAGGTCGGCAAGGCGTTCCGCAATGAGATCACGCCGGGCAACTTCATCTTCCGCACCCGCGAGTTCGAGCAGATGGAGTGCGAGTTCTTCTGCCAGCCGGGCACGGACCTCGAGTGGTTTGCCTACTGGAAGGATTACTGCAAGAACTGGCTTTTGAGCCTCGGCATCCACGAGGAGAATCTCCGCCTGCGCGACCATGAGCCGGCAGAGCTCGCGTTCTACTCCCGCGCCACGACCGACATCGAATACGCCTTCCCGTTCACCGAGTGGGGCGAGCTGTGGGGCATTGCCGACCGCACCGATTACGATCTCAAGCGCCATCAGGAGGCGTCCGGCAAGGATCTGACCTATTTCGATCAGGAAAAGAACGAGCACTATATCCCGTATGTGATCGAGCCGTCGCTCGGCTGCGACCGCGTGCTGCTTGCGTTTTTGTGCGAGGCATATGACGAGGAGGTCATCGACGCGGAGAAGAACGACGTGCGCGTCGTGCTGCATCTGCATCCGGCGCTCGCGCCGTTCAAGGCTGCGATCCTGCCGCTTTCCAAGAAGCTTTCCGAGCCCGCGCGCAAGCTGCACGACGAGCTGAGCAAATACTGGATGATCGATTTCGACGAGACCGGCTCCATCGGCAAGCGCTATCGCCGCGAGGACGAGATCGGCACGCCGTACTGCATCACGGTCGACTT
>CAKTVN010000108.1 GCA_934623545.1 uncultured Oscillospiraceae bacterium | reverse complement strand
CGTTCCCCGCACGCTGCGCGTGCGGATAAGGCGTCACCCTTCGGGTGACAAATTGCCTCCCGCATCCTCCGGATGCGGTCCTCCGCGCACTCCGTGCGCGGCATTGTGTCCTCCGGACACAAATGAGGCGTCACCCCTTTCGGGGTGACGAAATCGCGTCCTTCGGGCGCGCCCCCGCGCCTGCGGCGCGGCTTGCGCCCTCGCGGGCGCAAATTTTATGCCTCCCCGCGGACCAGCGGCATACTCATGCAGCGCGGACCGCCGCGCCCGCGCGAAAGCTCGGAGCTCGGCATCTTCAAAATTTGCACGCCGCAGTCCTCCAGAATGTGATTCGTCACATAATTGCGCTCGTAGACCACCACGACACCCGGGCGGACACAGAGCGTATTGGAGCCGTCGTTCCACTGCTCGCGCTCTGCCGCGATCTCACTGCCGCCGCCGCAGCGGATGAGCTGCAGATGATCCAGATGCAGATATTTTTTCAGCACATCCTCCAGCGTTCCCTCCAGCTGGCGCGTCCTGACACGCCCGCTCCCCTTCCCGGTCAGCTCATAGATCGTAAGCATTTCCAGAATGCCGGGATGGACCGTAAACTTGTCTGTATCGACCTGTGTAAAGACTGTGTCCAGATGCATGAACGCGCGCGTGCGCGGGATCTCGAACGCGAGGACGGTGTCGATCGCCGCGGCTTCGTCCGCAAAGATGCGCGCCGCAAGTCGCTCGACCGCCTCGGGCTGCGTGCGCTGCGAGATGCCGACCGCGAGAACCGTCTCACTGAGATTCAGCACATCCCCGCCCTCGATGCTGAATGGCTCGTCCGGCGTATAATACAGCGGCACGCGCCCGGCAAAATCCGGGTGATGGCGGAGAACATAGCTGCCGTAGATCGTCTCGCGGCGGCGCGTCGCAGAATACATATGATTGAGGCTTACGCCCCGCCCGATGCTTGCGAAGGGGTCGCGCGTAAAATAGAGATTCGGGATCGGCGGCATCAGAAAGCGCGCCCGCGTCCCGACCATTCCGGAAAGCCGGTCGGAGGAGCCGGGGAAGATCTCCTGATAGGTCACGCCCTCCATCGTCTTCTGGACGAGCTCCTTTTCGTCGCGGATCGCCGAAAGATATTCCTCCAGCGCCGCGCCGTACCCCCGCGCGCAGCCGCCCGCGCGCGCGATGACGTCGCGGATGAATTCCTGGCGCAGCTCCGGCATCCGGCGCAGGACCTCCGCCGTCAGTTCCTCCAGATAGACGACCTCCGTCCCCTGCTCGCGCAGGATCTGCGCGAAGCGGTCATGCTCCTGCTGCGCGGCGTAGAGATAGGGAATATCGTCGAAGAGCAGCTGCTCCATCGTATTGGGGCTGAGATGCTCCAGCTCTCTGCCGGGACGCTGGAGCAGGACCCTTTTGAGCGGTCCGATCTCACTTTTTACACAAACCGGCATATCGTACCTCCTGCGTGTGATTTTTTATTTTTTGCTGATTTGTTTTCATTATAGCCGATTTTTGCAGCATTTCAAGTCTTTTTATCCTGTATAAATTTGCACACCCCCATAAAATATTCATGTATATACATTTTTGCCGCAGCGTTCCGTATACCCTTCCGCTTTCGGTCGGGCGCTTTCGTATTTCTTTTCATCCGCGTCCCGTAAAAATTTTTCCCGCTCTCGCTTTCCCGATCTTAAGAAAATTTTAGAAATTCTTCCGTATTTTTTGTGCTATACTCGAGGTGAAAGTCGTCGAACGGAGGAATCGCTTATGAAAAAGAAGCTTCTCGCGTGGCTTTTATGCCTGCTTCTCATTGCGGTGTGCGCCGGGTGCGGCAAGGACACGCCAGCCGCATCCGAGACGCAGAAAACATCTGACGCAAACACCATACAGTCGGCGGCGTTCTCCGTCACAGACACCGCCCCGGAGGGGCTCTGCTATGAGCAGACGATTCTCGCCCTGCCGGACGGCATGGACGCCGCGCAGGCGCAGTGCATCCGCGCGGACCGGCTGTACACCGTCTCCGACATTCCCGCTGCCGCCGCCGTGTGGCAGGACCGGGACGGAAATTCCGGCGCGCTCGCCATCCCGGAGCAGATCGAGTATCTTCGGAGCGTCTGCGCAACAGAAAACGGCGTCGCGGTGCTCGGCTCGTGGGGCTCGCAGCTCGCGCCGGTCGAGGGCGAAAGTGTCGAAGCCGCCGGCTCCGCCGTTCTGCTCTATGACGATTCCGGCACGCTTTTGCAGACCATCCCGCTCAACGACAGCACACAGAATGTATGGGGCATTCTGGAGCTGGGCGGCACGCTGTACCTTCAGCAGCTGAAGGGGCTGACCGCCATAGACGATACCGGCGCCGTCACCGCGCAGAGCGCGCCGGAAGGCGGCTTTCTCTGGCAGAGTATCACGGCGTCCGACGGGCTGTGGCTGCTTTCGGCAGACGAGGTCAGCTGGAAGCCGGTCGAGCTCGTGCATCTGAGCGCCGCGCTGGAGGAGCTGGGGCGCTATGACATTCAGGACCTGAACGTACAGGGGCTCGGCACCGACGAAAACGGTGCGCTCCTCCTTCTGACTGCGGACGCCATTTTGCGCCCGGAGCTGGAAAGCGGGAGCCTTACGCAGCTGCTGCGCTGGAGGGAGAATCTAAATCTGAGCGCCAACAATTACGCCCTCGTCTGCTTCACAGACGGCGGTCTGTTCGCGTGCTCCAGCGAGACGGAGCCCGCGCGCTTCTATACCCGCCTGCCCGAGGGGCAGACGCTCGAAGAGCCGGAGGAGATCACAGTCTTTTCCACCGGCTACGGGCTTCTGACGCTTCAGGTCTGCGCGTCTGACTTCCAGCGGCTCTATCCGCAGTACCGCGTCACGGTCACGGAGGCGGAGACGGAGGAAGCGCGCACCCGTGCGCTCGCAGAGCTCGGCACCGGCGGCGGCTATGACCTGTATTATTTCACGAACGGACGCAGCCATGCGGAGCTCGACGAGCAGGGCGTTTTTCTGGACCTGCTGCCGCTGCTCCAAACGGACACGGACGAGCTTCTGGACGATGTGGTCCCCTGCGTGGAGAAGGCGCTGACGCAGAACGGAGCGTGCTATCGCGCGCCGCTCGGATACAGCATCCTGACCATGGCGGCGAATCCCGAAACGCTCACGGACTACACGCCATCTGGCGTGCTTGCGGCGTGCGAGGCAGCGGGCGGCGATACCGTCCCGTTTACCATCGCGCTCGACCCCACCTACATCGGGATGATGGCGCAGACCTGCGCGCAGGACTATGTGGACACGGACAGCTGGACTTGCAGCTTTACCTCCGACAGCTTCCTCGACCAGCTCCGGCTTCTGAAGCGTCAGATGCCGAACGGCGTGCCCGAGCAGAGCGAGGCGCTCGAAGAGCCGCACAACGGACTGCTCAACTACTATAATATCTTCCGCCCGCGCGCCGTCCGCTATATGCCCGCCGCATGGGGGCTTCCGGAGATGCCGTCGTATGTCTACGCGGGCTATCCGAGCATCCGCGAAAACCGCGGCACGCTGGAGCTGTACGACTGCTTTGCCATCAACGCGAGCAGCGCCCATCCGGACGCGGCATGGGCGTTCCTGAAATATCTGCTCACGGACTATCAGGCGGGCTATGACACCGCGCTTCCCGTCCGTGACAGCGCACTGCGCACGGCGCTCGAGCCGATGATCGCTGAGGGCACCATCCTACAGGCGGACGTCGACGCATTCTACGCGCTTTTGGACACGCTGGAGCCGTGCAAATACGCCTCCGCCGCCGTAGAGGAGATCATCCAGGAGGAGGTCACGGCGTACCTCTCGGGCGGCGCGGACGAAGCGCTGACCGCCGATCGCATCCAGTCGCGCGTCGGGCTGCTCCTAAAGGAACAACACGGCTAACGGCAGAGTCACGCAGTCTACTCTGTACATTTTGTCTTTTTGCGCGTATAATGGAGCAGGCTGAAAAGCGTCTCTCCCGTGCCGGTTTCTCCGTGCCATGCGGCGGAGCCGGCATGGGAGCGTTTCTTTTCCCGAAAGAGACAAAAAGGAGGCTTGCGTATGGCAGTCTTTTATGGGATCTTGATCCCGTTTCTTGGAACGTCGCTCGGCGCGGCGTGCGTCTTCTTTATGAAAAAAGCCCTTGGCGCGTTTGTTCAGCGCGCACTGAACGGCTTCGCCGCGGGCGTGATGGTCGCCGCGTCGGTGTGGAGCCTGCTCATCCCGTCGATCGAGCAGTCCGCCGATATGGGGCGATGGTCCTTCGTCCCGGCAGTGATCGGCTTCTGGGCGGGTATCTTGTTTCTGCTGCTGCTCGACCGCATCATCCCGCATCTGCACCGCGCCAGCGGCAGCACCGAGGGTCCGCGCACCCAGCTTCAGCGGACGACCATGATGGTCCTCGCCGTGACGCTGCACAACATCCCGGAGGGGATGGCAGTCGGCGTCGTCTACGCCGGTTATCTCGCCGGAAACACACAGATCACGATGCTCGGCGCGATGGCGCTCTCGCTCGGCATTGCCATCCAGAACTTCCCCGAGGGCGCGATCATCTCCATGCCGCTGCGCGCGGAGGGCATGAAAAAGTCCCGCGCCTTTCTCGGCGGCGTCCTCTCCGGCATCGTGGAGCCGATCGGCGCGGTGCTCACGCTGCTGGCTGCCGGGTTCATCGTCCCGGCGCTTCCGTATCTGCTGAGCTTCGCCGCCGGCGCGATGATCTACGTCGTTGTGGAGGAGCTCATCCCCGAAATGTCGCAGGGCGAGCATTCCAACGCCGGAACGCTCTTCTTCGCGCTCGGCTTCGGCATCATGATGATCCTCGACGTGGCGCTGGGGTAAGTTCTGTCAGAATCTATAATTTTCTCCCTTTTTATGGTGCGAGATTCGTGCAATCTTCGCGCTTGACGAATCAGGTCTGCGGCTGTAGAATTGGAGCATAAAATTTGCTGGTTTATTACAGCAAAGTCATAAAGCAGACTGCGCGCAGCGCGCCGGTCTGCAAAAGCAAAATGCGATGAAAAAGACAAGTACCGCAAAAACGCACTTTCAGAGAGCCGGGGCAGGGTGTGAGCCCGGCAGCAGCACTTGCGGGAATAACACTTTGGAGCAGCCGACCGAACGGTCCGCGCCGGAGCTTCCGGGGCAGGCTGAGTAAGAAGGACGCGATGCGCGGCGTTAATGCGCACGGGCTTATCAGAGCTCGTCAAGGGGCTGCGCAGGCAGCAAGACAGGTGGCACCGCGGATCGGCAGTATTCGTCCTGAAATTCAGGACGTACTGCCGTTATTTTTTTGGAGGTGCCATTATGTGCGCAATCATCGGTTTTACTTCTCCCCGTCTGACAAAGGGATCCATCCGTCCGTATTTTGACCGCACCGTCTCCCGCGGTCCCGACGCGACCCGCATCGAAAAAGCCGGAAGCGGCTGCCTCGGCTTTCACCGCCTCGCGATCATGGGGCTGCACGAGGAGGGAATGCAGCCGTTCCATCTGGGCGGCGACATGGTCGTCTGCAACGGCGAGCTCTACGGCTTCCGCCCCGTCAAGAAGGAACTCGAGGAAAAGGGCTACCGCTTCGCCTCCGACTCCGACTGTGAGATCATTCTCCCTCTCTGGCATGAGTACGGCACGGAAATGTTTGCGAAGCTCGACGCGGAATTTGCCATGATCCTCTATGACGCGGCGTCCGATTCTCTCGTCGCCGCGCGCGACCCCATCGGCATCCGCCCGCTGTTTTACGGCTATCTGGACGACGGCTCGATCATTTTTGCCAGCGAAGCAAAGAACCTGATCGGGCTGTGCAGGGAGGTCTGTCCCTTCCCGCCGGGACATTATTATAAGGACGGCAAATTCGTCCGCTACGCCGATCTCA
>CAKTVN010000107.1 GCA_934623545.1 uncultured Oscillospiraceae bacterium | reverse complement strand
GGGGGATTGCAAAGGGGGGAAATCGAAATCCCCCCTTTGCCGTTTTCTTTTTACCGCCAGCGGCTTTTTCTTTGCCGTGCAAAGAAAAAGGGGCTGAAACGCCTCTCGCGTCCTCCGGACGCGAAAAACTATCGCGCCTCCGGCGCGGTATTATGCCCTCCGGGCATAAAAAGCCTCCCGCATCCTCCGGATGCGGTTGAGTTCCGCGCTTCCGGCGCGGCTTGCGTCCTCGCGGGCGCAAAAGGGCGTCATCCCTCCGGGGTGACAAAAATCCCCCATACTGTGCTCCAAGAGAATTGTTTTTCCAGAAAAATCTGGTATGATGGAAAGTGAGAAGCCAGCGGCTGCGGCAGGCGGCGCTGGAAGAAGGAGGAAGCGGTATGGAAAAGAAACGGTTCTTGGCGCTGCTGCTGGTGCTGGCGATGATGCTGGCATGGATCCCAACGACGGCGCTGGCGGACGAACAGCCGGAGGCGCCCGCAAGTGAGGGCGAGCTTGTATACCGGCTTGTGACGGACGGAAGCGAGGAAGGGGCATATGCCTCGCTGGATACGCTGAATGCGACAGCGGGCTGTGTCTATTCGATCCGGTTCTATTACCATGATACGGCGCAGGATAAATATACTGCGCTGGTTCTGCCGGATTGGAACTATATCATAGGATCACCGTCGTCAGATACCACGCCGCTTGAGATCAGCGGCATGGAAACAACGACGGACGGAGATTTCTATTACAGATTGAGCTTTATCGGCGCGGGCGAGGCGACGCTCACCTTCCAAAACGGCGAAACGAGCTATTCCCACACCTTTCAGGTAACAGGAGGCGCTTCGTTGGAGCTCCGCAACGACGGCATTCTGCAATGGAGCGAGACGGATAATAAGTGGATGCCTACGGCAAAGGGAACGGATGGGACAGAGGCTGGTATCCTTGCCTTCCCGGTCGGGCAGGCGTGCGCCATCCGTTTCTATGACGCAGACGGCGTTTCGCTGTGGGAAAGCGGCTATGAGGTCACGACCAACGACCCCGAGATCGCGGCGGTGGAATGGATTAACGAAAACAACCACGATGGAAAGCACTGGGACGGCACGCCCTATTATCTCGTCACGGCAAAAACGGTCGGCACGGCGGTCCTGTCCGTTACGAAGGACGGCACGGGCATGGGACAGGACCTGTACGTCGTTCCGGAGGTCGGCTTCTATGAACGCTGGGAACTGAATCCGCAGTATCTGCAAAGCGAGGTTACCTATGACAAATTCAACGGTATGTCGCTCCTCTGTATGAAGTGGTGCGGGCTGACTGGGGATGAAGCGGCGGGCGAGTTCACCGTGACGCTGGATGGCGAGCCGCTGGAGGGCGCGTATACGAACGGAGGACGCAGCGACGGCATGGTCGGCTTCTGCGTGGTGGTCAATCTGCCGAAGGGGCTGGACATCACGCAGGACAGCAAGCTCACGGTGAGCGGCGATGCGCTGACCGCGACGTGCACGCTCAAGCCGTGGACGCTGCCGGAGGGCGGCTTCTTCACCGCGCCGGAGTATGCGGAGGAAAACTACTGCACGAGCCTGCTGTATGACGATCAGGAAACGACCCTGTGGTATATGGTCAAGTATGGTCTTTCGAAGGAAGCGGCGGAAAAAGCGGTGGTCAAGCTCTACGATTGCAGCGTGGAAGGCACGGGAATCGAGGTTTCCGCCGAGCAGGTCAAGGACGAGAACTATGCCGTCAAGATCGTATTCCCCGCAAACCTTGGCGACAAGATTAAGGAGGACGGAGCACTCAGCCTGTCGCTGGGCGGCGGCAGCGTGGGGCTTACGGTCTACAGACCGTATCTGCGCTATCGCGGTATGCACTGGATCAATGTCGACCAGATTCAGGAAACAGAAGGGAACTGGTTCCCGCGGCTCGATCGGTGCGCGCTGTCGCCGGGCGATCGGGCGATGCTTCGGCTCTATTACGGCACGGGCAGCGACGCCGCGGCGCTCCCGGACGGAACGCTGACCTCCAGTGATGAGACGGTTCTGACCGTCGAGAAGACGAACGAAGGCGCGGTAGACGGAAAACCGTACTTCAAGCTGTCTGCCCTGAAGCTCGGCACGACGACGCTGACCTATACCGCAGCGGGCGGGCAGACGGTCTATCAGATGACCATCGAGATCAGCCTGCCGGATGCGGGCTTCTATACGCAGCCGAAGCGCAGCGTGGAGACCTGGATCAGCGGAAGCGGTATGGGCTATGTCACGGGAGAGGAAAAGACCATTTACGCACTTTGGAACTATGGAACGTTCCAGAGCGCGGAGGAAGCGCTCGAAGGCGTGCGGGTGCGCTTCGGAAATGATTATATTACGGATAAAATCAAGATCGAAGCGGTCTCGTACATCAATGTGGAGTGGAGCGCGGCACAGGAATGCTACGGCTTGAAGCTCACGATCCCCGGCGATCTGGATTTCGGCGGATACATCGGGAAGCTCTTCCAGGTGGAAAAGGACGGGATGCCCTACGCGAGGACGTCACTGTACAAGGAAGCGCTTCAGGCGCACTTCATGGAGCGAAATGGGAACGATCAGTGGTATGAACGCGACAATGCTTATGTACCGGATTTTGAAGAGTACAGATTGTCTCCGGGGCAGACTGGCTATCTCCGCTTTGGCTACGGCTGGGGTGACTATCACCCGCTTCCGTATGGAGATCTGAGCTCAAGCAACCCGAACGTGCTGTCCGTCGAAAAGCTGACGGAGGACTCGGCGGACGGAGATCCGTATTATCTCCTTTTGGCGCGTGCTTACGGCGAGACGACGCTGACCTATACATATACGGATGCGGACGGCAAGACGCAGAGCAGGTCTGCGGTGATGCGTGTCACGATCCCGCCTGTCGGCTTCTTCTCCAAACCGGTGCGCACGCTGGAGTACTATCTGGACGCTGTGGAATACGACCCGGAAAAGGGAACCACGGTGTATCTCATGGCGGAGAACGGGCTTTCAGACAAGCTGAAGTTTATGCAGATGCTGCTCGGCGGGCAGAATATAGATCTGAACCCGCAGTATGTGCCGCTTAACGACGGGACCGGGACCGGCTGCTGGAGCATGACGCTGCCCGCCGGACTGGCATTCGGGCAGTACACGGATCTCTACATACGGGCACAGGACGCAAACGGCTGGGGCTATGGACGCAGCGTTCCGGTCAGAGGCTACACGACCGGCGCAAGCTTCTCCTTCGCACACGATGCGGTAGAGGTGCGGGAGGCGCTGCTTCAGCCTCGGTTCAGCACCCGCGAATGGCGGGTCTTCTTCAAAGACACACAGCTTACGAAGACTGACTACACCGTCTCGTCCACGGGCGACGCGGAGGCGTCCATCACCGAGAACGGGCTTCTGCGCGTGACGCGCACGGGCTGGGGCGACGCGACGGTCACAGTGACCTATGGAAACGCGAAGACGACGCTTTCGTGCCAAAGTGATGAAAATCAGGAGCAGGAGTACACGTTTCACGGCAGCAAGTATAGAATCGTGATCGGCGTGAGCGATATTCAGGGTGACGGTACCATGCACACCGGCACTGTGTGCAGTAATATGCCGGCAGACAATGCAAGCGCTACGGAAAAGACCTTCGTCGTGAGCGTATTCGGTCGGAACAGCGACGGTCAGTGGCAGGAAGAGCCGCTCATGATCCACGCGCTGATCCAGTCTGTGGAATTTCAGATCGTGGACGACCCATACGGGGTGATGTCCTTTACCGACGATGGAACGAGATCGGACAGCGTGGGGCGTTTCGCAAGAACGGTCCGGCACGAGGCACCGGAGGGCGGCGCGATCGTTCGGGCGAAGATCACGCTGTGGGACGGCACGACCGTGACACTGAAAAACGAGTATGTCCACCGCCTGAATCAGACCACGCGGATCGACTGTGCGGCACGCGGCATCGACACGATGGAGGAGCTGCAGGCGCTCATTGACAGCGGGGAGCTGAGGAACGAGGCGGCGAAGGCTCAGGATCTGGACATCCTGCTCGATGGGAGCGCGACATATGAGGGCGTTTTGAAGCTCCCGGAGCTTGGCGGCGGCGTCAACGAAGCGGTGATCTCACTGGAAGGCAGAGGCGCGACGATCCAGGGCAGCATCGTTGTGACCGGGAACTTCCGCGGCTTCCTGTCAGGCATCAATTTCGTGAAGTCAGACGTTTCCGCGAAAAACAGCAAGGACGAAACAGTCGGGCTGCTGTGTGACGGCGGCGAACTGCTTACGATCAACAACTGCAGCCTCACGGGCTACGACGTCGCGCTGGAAAGCAACGAGACCGGCTTTATCAGCGCCAACGGCGGAAACACGTTTGAGGATAATAAGATTGCGATCCGGATCGACTGCGCGAAGCGCGAATGGGGCAACGGCAACCGGACCGTTCACCATTCCACGTTCAAGAATAACGGCACGGCAATTCAGCTGCTTGGGCTGCCGCAGTACATTCCCGCCTTTGATTTCCGCGTTTTTGCGGTGGATTTCCTCGGGAACGACGTGGACATCGACGCGCAGGGCGTAAACCTGCCGCTCTATTTCTACCGTAACTATTTCGGCGATGCGGAGGGAAGCTACCGCGCACCGCGTTTGCAGGACGGACGCAACGTCCGTACCGAGCTGCGCTATGCCTTCCCGCTTTCTAGGTATTCGGAGGGACAGCAGATGCTGATCATCGACCCCAGAGTCAAGCGGGTGAGTCTGCCGAACAAGGACGCGGGCACGATGCTTCTGAGCGCGAGCGAGCTGGACCGCGAGCTGACGCTGGACGTTGTGGACGAGTCGGACAGAACGCTTGGCAGCTGGCAGTTTGAGCCCTCTGCCGCGGCGCTGAGCGCCATCGCGCTGTATGACGCGGAGGAGAACACGCAGAGCGCGGACTTCAACGCCGGATTGGAGATCAAGGGCACCGAGACCGGCAAGACCGTCACCGTGACGGACAGCGCGGCGCTGGGCGAGTGCCAGCCGACGCTGAGCATCGTCTGCGATGCGGACTGGAGCGGCGCGGTCGTGACGCACAACGGTGAGCCGATCGGCTCGGCGGTCTGGGCGTCGGAGTCCGGCGTCGGCACGATCCGCTTCGAGGTCACGGAGGGCGGAACCTACGAGATCATAAAGCTGGAGGACGCGCTGAGCGCCGCGTGGAGCGGCGACGCCTCCTCGATCGAGGTCAAGGCGCCCGGTGCGGATGGTGCGCTCGCCTTTGCGGCGTTCTACGCGGGCGGCGTGCAGCTCGCCATCGACAGCGCGGTGATCGCGAACGGCAGCGCTGTGGTCGCCGTTCCGGATGTGGCGTTTGACGAGGCGCGCGTGTTCCTTCTGGAGGCGCAGGTCTATCGCCCGCTGGCAGAGAAGATCACGCTGCAAAAGCAGCAGTAAAGGCAAAGAGCACCGCCCGAAAGAGCGGTGCTCTTGTCACCCCTCCGAGGTGACGCTTTATCTGTGCCGCAGGCACAGGGGGACCGCGCCCGAAGGGCGTAAAAAACCGCACGCGCAGCGTGCAGGGAACGTTTCAACCCCGCTTTCTTTCTCGTATGAGAAAGAAAGCGCCGTTGACGGTCGAAAGAAAGAATACCAAAGGGGGATTTCGATTTCCCCCTTTGGAATCCCCTTAAAACGACCAAGAAGGGGGTTGAGACCCCCTTCTTGGATCATTCCCGGGGCTTGGTTGGTGCAAAAGTATATTCCGAACCGACAAAAAACGCGATGCAGATGCGTATTGGATAAACCGGCGAGGTAGTCGAAATACTCTGCGGTGAAATCGGGCGGACAGGGGCGTCCGCCCCTACATAAAGTCGGAAGCGTCCCGAATTTCATACGTCAAATATTCAACGGGCGC
>CAKTVN010000106.1 GCA_934623545.1 uncultured Oscillospiraceae bacterium | reverse complement strand
TTCAAGGCGATGGAAAAGCGCTCCGAGCTCTATGTCAAGGGCGACCAGAAGGGCATCGACGAGCTCGAGAAGGAGCTGCTGGCGCAGAACGCCGAGCATAAGGACTGGACCTGCTCCGAAGAGATGATGAAGCTCACCAAGGACGGCAGCGCCCTGTATCTGCACTGCCTGCCCGCCGACATCTCCGGCTTGAGCTGCCCCGAGGGCGAGGTCGACAACTCCGTCTTCGACCGTTATCTCGTGCCGCTGTACAAGCAGGCTTCCTACAAGCCGTACATCATCGCCGCCATGATCTTCCTGGCTCAGGTCAAGGATCCGGTCAAGGCTCTGATGGAGCTGGATGCTGCGGATAACAAGCGCAAAATGTTCTAAGAACTAAACAACCAAATATGGCGGGGGCGCTGCTCCCGCCATTGCAGTAACATAAAAGAGGAATACAGCTATGGGAAAACGCATTGTCATTGCCCTCGGCGGCAACGCCCTGGGGAATACTCCGGCTGAGCAGCTCGCGCTCGTGCGCGAGACCGCAAAGCCGATCGTCGATCTGATCGCAGAGGGCAACGAGGTCGTCATCGCGCACGGCAACGGTCCGCAGGTCGGCATGATCAACCTCGGCATGGCGACCGCCGCAGAGGCTGGCGCCATCAAGTCCGATATGCCCTTCCCCGAGTGCGGCGCCATGAGCCAGGGCTATATCGGCTACCATCTTCAGAACGCCATTGGCAACGAGCTTGCCGCGCGCGGAATGCACAAGGATGTCGCGACGGTCGTGACGCAGGTGCTCGTCTCTGAGGACGATCCCGCCTTCCAGAAGCCCACGAAGCCCGTCGGCGCGTTCTATGACAAGGAGACTGCCGAGCGCATCGCGAAGGAAAAGGGCTATACGATGGTCGAGGACGCCGGTCGCGGCTACCGTCAGGTCGTTCCCTCGCCGAAGCCCATCGACGTCATCGAGAAGAACACCGTGCAGGCGCTTGTGAACGCCGGGACGGTCGTCATCACGGTCGGCGGCGGCGGCATCCCCGTCGTGCGCAGGGACGGCAAGCTCTACGGCACCCCCGCCGTCATCGACAAGGATTTTGCCTCCGCGAAGCTCGCTGAGCTTCTGGACGCGGATATGCTCATCATCCTGACCGCGGTCGAGAAGGTCGCGATCAATTTCCGCAAGGAAAACGAGCAGTGGCTCTCCGAGCTGACCCCCGACGAGGCGCGTAAGTACGCTGGCGAGGGACAGTTCGCGCCCGGCTCGATGCTCCCGAAGGTGCAGGCGGCGGTTTCGTTCGCCGAGTCCAAGCCCGGACGGACCGCGCTCATCACGCTTCTGGAGAAAGCCAAGGACGGCATCGCCGGCAAGACCGGTACGGCTGTCCATATGTAAGATCGCCTGTTTTCTACCCCTTTTTCTCAGCCGCCGCATGGGCTTCCCATGCGGCGGCGGTCCTTTTGCGGCGGTAAAAGCTTCATCAATTCTTAATTTGACGTGGAAGACGATACCATGTAAAATAGAACCAGATCTTGAGCATGGGATGGAACGAACGTGAGTCTGAAATCGATTCTTTTTACGGCGCTGCTGTCGATGACGCCGGTCTCCGAGCTGCGCGGCGCGATCCCCTATGGGCTTGCGCACGATATTCCGCCGTGGCTGCTGCTGCCGCTGTGCGTGCTGGCAAATCTGCTTCCGGTGCCGTTTGTGATTTTGTTCCTGCGGCGCATTCTGGGCTGGATGCAGCGGCTCGGCGGTCAGCCGAAGCGGCTTGCCGACTGGCTGACGGAGCGCGGGCTGAAAAAATCCATGCAGGTCAAAAAGTCCGAGATGCTGGGGCTTTTCCTGTTGGTCGCGATCCCGCTTCCGGGGACCGGCGCATGGACCGGCGCGCTCGTCGCGGCGCTGATGGGACTGCGGATGTCCTTCGCGCTGCCCGCCATCGGCGGCGGCGTTGCGGCGGCGGGCGTGATCGTCACGCTGGTCTGCAAGGGCGTCATTCATATCGCAGGGCTGTAAAGCACCGCCGAAAGGCGGTGCTTTTCGTCACCCCGAAAGGGGGTGAGCGCTCTTTTGCGCCCGGAGGGCGCAAAGCCGCGCCGGAGGCGCGGAGGAAACTGCGACCGGAGGACGCAGGAGGCTTTCTCCGGATTCACCGGAGGTTCCATTTTTGCGGTGAGACCGCAACTGTCGCTCCGCGGGCATTCGTCCTCGCAAACTCCATATCCCTCGCCCCGCCGCAAGCGGCAGGTCTCGTCCATTGCGCTGCTCGTCCTCTCCAAACAGCAAACGCTGCGCTGGTTTGCTGTTTGGTCCCATTTCTGTCTTGCCAGAAAAAAGTATGCAAAAAAGAGGCGCAGGACGCGAAATAGCGCTTACGCGCGGAAAAACAAGTCGTTCCGTTGTGCGTATTTCCGTTGCATTTTCCGTAGACCGAACGCCCTTCGGGCAGCGTCCTCGCAAGCTCCATATCCCTCGCCCCGCCGCAAGCGGCAGGGCTCGTCCATTTCGCTGCTCGTCCTTTCCAAAACACAAACGCTTCGCTGGTTTGTGTTTTGGTTTTTGTGGAGCGTCCTTATTTGCGCCCGTTGAATATTTGGCGTATGGAAGTCGGAACATTTCCGATATCAAGAACTTCGTAGGGGTCGATGCCCGCATCGACCCGCAGGTTCAAAATGGCGGCATTTTTTGATATTTTGAGGGAAAACAGAACCATGGAAGGCAGAGGCTCCCTTCCATGGAGGCGGCTGCGCCTCCGCGCCGCGCCTTCTGCTTCCATGTTTTTGCAGCGCGCTGCATTTCGGGTAAGATTTTCATACATTTCGAGCCGCTGCCTTCCAAAGCGTGCGCGGCTTTGCTATACTGGTCTGGAAGAATGGAAAAGAGGACTCGCGCCTGCGAGACCGAAGAGGGAGGATATTCCATGAAAAAACTGATCGCGATTTTTTTAGCGCTTGCGCTCATTTTGGCGCTCGCCGCCTGCGGCGATACGCCGGACGAGACGGATGCCTATGAAGAGGACGTTCCCGCCGCCGAGACCGAAGTCGACGCGCCGCAGGAAGAGGCGGAGCCCACCGTTTCTGCCGAGCAGGGCAGCTGGTCGATCTACTGGTATCTCTGCGGCAGCGATCTGGAATCTCAGAACGGCTGCGCCACGGCGGACTTGTCGGAGCTTCTGGAGGTGCAGCTGCCGGAGAACGTCAACGTCGTCATCGAGACCGGCGGTGCGTCCGCGTGGCAGAATGAGGTCGTCGACGCCGGGAAGCTCCAGCGCTACCTCTACAGCAGCGAGGGCTTACAGCTGATCGACGAGCAGCCGTCCGCCAGCATGGGCGAGGCGCAGACGCTCGCGGATTTCCTTGCATTTGCCAGCACGAATTATCCCGCCGACAACACCGCTGTTGTATTCTGGAATCATGGCGGCGGCTCCGTCTCCGGCGCAGCCTTTGACGAGCTGTACGACAACGATTCTCTGACGCTCGACGAGCTGTATGCCGCCTTCACCAGCGTCTATACTCCGTCTGCGGAGCTTCCGCCGATCGACCTGATCGGCTTCGATACCTGCCTCATGGCGACCGTCGACGTTGCGAATATCTTTACCGATCTTGCGCATTATCTGGTCGCCTCCGAGGAGGTAGAGCCCGGCAACGGCTGGTATTACACGCAGTGGGTCGGCGCGCTGGCGGAGGACCCGTATATGGACGCGGAGGAGCTTGGCAGACAGATCTGCGATGCGTTCTACGCCGGCTGCGAAGCCGTCGGGACCGAGCAGAATGTGACGCTTTCGCTGACCGATCTCACAAAGGTCGCGCCGCTGCTCGAGGCGTATGACACCTTCGGCAAGGAATGTCTGGTCAATGCCTGTGAGGACCCGGCGTTCTTCTCGCTGTTTGCCCGCGCGGCGATCCGCAGCGAGAATTACGGCGGCAACACCAGAGACGAGGGCTATACCAACATGGTCGACCTGGGCGACCTCGCGCGGCAGGCTTCCTCCATGACGGCGGCATCCGGTGCTGTGCTCGATGCGCTGGACGCGTGCATCGTGTATCAGGTGCGCGGACCCTATCGCGCGAATGCCAGCGGCTTGAGCTGCTACTATTCCTATAACGGCGATCTGGACGATTTCTACGGCTACGCGGCGCTCGGTGCGGGTGCGGGCTTCAAGTATTACTACTCCTACGGTCTGACCGGCGAATTGGACGAGGACGGGCGCGAGTACATCGCGGACCTCGACCTTTCCGAGCTGCCAGCCATTGAGAACCTCACCACGACCGGCTGGGACGGCGCGCCGCTCGACGTCGACGAGAACGGAAACGCCTACTTAAGCCTCGGTCCGGATGCGAACAGCATCCTTGCGGACATCGCCTTCCAGTTGTATTACATCGACGCGGAGAGCGACACCATGCTCCTGCTCGGCACGGACAACGACATCACCGCTGACTGGGAGACCGGCACATTCTATGACAACTTCCGCGGCGTCTGGGGTGCGATCGACGGCAGCCTTGTCTACATGGAGCTGTCCGGCGCGGAGGAAGATTATAACCTCTATTCCGTGCCCGTGCTCCTGAATGGCGAGGCGTACAACCTGCTCGTGGTCTATGACTTCACCACCGAGCAGTGGAGCATCCTCGGCGCGCGTCAGGGCATCGACGAAAGCGGCATGGCGGATAAGGAGCTTCGCCTGCTTCAGGAGGGCGACGAGATCACGACCATCTGGAAAATGGCGTCCATGTCCGGCGACGACGACTTTGAGATGTACACCGCCGACACGCTGACCGTCACGGCGGATACCGCCTTCGGCGAAGCCGCTCTGCCGGACGGCGTCTACGCCATGATGTTTGAGATGCGCGACGCGATGGGCAACTATGCCTGCTCCGCCGCGGCGCAGTTCACCTGCGAGGGCGGCGAGATCTATACCTCGGTCGGCGAGTAAATCACATTCCCTGATTTGAAATTTTCCCCGGGTGCGAAACGCGCGCCCGGGGATTTTTTGCACGAAGCCCCGCCGGAAATACCGGCGGGGCAGAAATTCGGCGGCACGGATATACGAAGGGAGGCTGCCGCGCAAGCGGCGGGGCGCATCATGCAGTAGAAATTGGAAAGCAAACTCGCAGCCAGCGACAGCGGCTGCGAGTTTGAGAGGAGAAGAGACGGAACAAGTGAAAGTTGACTTTTGTTGTGAAGCATAAAAAGCCGCTGCGAACGATATGCAGTCCGTAGCGACGATGTGTGATCGCTACACTAAAGATGACCCCTCGTCTTGTGGGAGCAGCTTCGATCAACTACAAAATCAAGCGCGTTTCCGCAAAAATGCTTTCTCTGCCATGTGGATCACGAGGTTGCGTTCGTCCGGATCGGCTTTTGCAAAGTCGATCTGATACCGCTGGCAGGTCTTGCGGAAATGGACAACGTATGCCAGATCCTCTTTCGTCGGAGGTGCAACATAGCCGTTCGGCGCAGCAAGCGCATCCAACTCCAGATATTTTTTGTTCTGCATCTATCAATCCTCCATTTGGGCTTTCGCTGCTTTACTTGATCCGCTTCTGAATATCCTCCACGGACGGCAGCTGCTTTTCCAGCTCCTCCGGCAGCTTGCTTGTCACCTGATAAGCGCTCACTCCGATGGGCTTGCTCATATCCTTCAGCGAGTATTCCGCGACCAGATCATTTTTACTCTTGCAGAGCAGCAACCCGACCGACGGATTGTCCTGTTCCTGCCTCAAGATCCCATCGACCGCCGAAAGATAGAAATTCAGCTGTCCCGCGTACTCCGGCTTAAATTCACCGGTCTTAAGTTCGATGACCACATAGCAGCGAAGGTTCAGGTTGTAGAACAACAGGTCGATATAAAAATCGTCGCCGCCGACGTTCAGGTGATACTGATTTCCGAGAAATGCAAAACCGGTTCCAAGCTCCAACAGGAGCTTCGTCAC
>CAKTVN010000105.1 GCA_934623545.1 uncultured Oscillospiraceae bacterium | reverse complement strand
GTGCGGACCAGTCCCCTTCCGGGTTCTCCAGCAGCATATAGCCGTGACCCTTCAGGCAATAATAGACCTCGCCCGTCTCCAGCAGTGTGTGGAAATGACCCTTCGTGAAGTAATACTCGTCACCGATCTTGCCCGGATTCAAAATCGAGCAGCCGAAGGCAAAATCACCCGGTGTCTGCGGCACGGGCACGCCGTGGAACTCGTAGATCAGGCTGTCGCCCTCCTCCGCGATCTTCTTTTCCAGCGCGTCCTCGTCCAAGAACATACCCTTCATCTGGCTGAGATGGCGTTTGCCCGTCTCAATCGTCTTCGAAAGACCCGTGTTCAGGTCAAAATCGATGGTGCATCCCCGCACAAAATCCAGCGGGTTCGGCGATGCGTTAAAGCTTGCCATAGTGTTCCTCCTTCAAATTCGCGGCAGCGGCAGCGAGATTGGCTGACCAGTGCGCGCCGAGATATCCGCCGCTGCGATGACTTCCTGTGTTTTCAGCGCGTCCGACATCGGGCAGTTGGTCTCCACACCCTGCTCGATGCAGTCGAGCAGGTGCGACGCCTGCTGCGGGAATGGATGGTGCGAAACGTCGGCGCTGTTCGGCAGTGTGACCGGCAGTGTCACATAGTCCAGCTGACCCGAGATTTCCTCCGGCGACCAGAGCTTGTCGTTCCAGAGCGTGCCCTTTGTGCCGCAGAGACGGAGATTGAAGACGTAGGGCGAGATGAAATCATAGCTGCTGCCGACCTTTGCGATCTTGCCGCTCTTGAAACGGAGCAGCACAACCGTTGTCCCGGGAAATTCAAAATCGTCCCGGATCCTTGCCGACTGCGCATAGACGCTCACCACGTCCTCCTGCATGAACCAGCGCATTGCGTCCACCGCGTGGCAGCCACCGGCGAGCAGCGAGCTGCCGCCCACCTTCTCTGTCCGGTTCCAGTGATAGCAGGGAATGTCGTCCTCGACCCGATGGAAATAGTCCGTCTCGGCGTATTGGATTTCGCCGAAGAACTTCTCCTGCAAATTCTTGACCGTTTCAAACAGACCGTTGAAATGCAGCACGTAGCCCACCAACGAGCGCACGCCCGCCGCCTCAATCTCCTTCGCCATCCGCTGTGCATCCTCCCATTGGAGCGCGGCGGGCTTTTCAATGAGCAGGTGTTTTCCCGCGCGTGCTGCCGCGATGGCCTGCTCACAGTGCAGGTCGTTCGGCGTGCAGATCACAACGATATCCACGCGCGGATCGGCCAGCGCCTGTGCGTAATCCGTATAGATATGGCAATCCGTCAGCCCATGGGTCTGAATCTGCGCCTCCGCGCTCTCGGCCCGGCGGGACATGATCGCCACGATCTTCGCGCGCGGGTCCTTTTCAAACGCGGCAATGTGCGCGCTGGAGACCCATCCGGCCCCCACGATCAAAACGCCGTACTGCTTCATTTCCGCTCCTCTCTCAGCCCTCGCAGAGCTCCGGCCGGATGCCGCACAGCGTGCAGAACTCCAGCAGAACGTCGCGATAGTCTCCGTAGCCGACCACGCTGTGGTTGCAGCGCAGATTCTGATAGAAGCGCATCGGGTCTCCGTTCAGGCAGACAAATCCCTGTGCCCAGCTGCGCACCCGCAGAAGCTCCTCATCCGGCTGTGTATAGGCCGTACCGCCAGCGATGTTCATCACATAGCCGTGGCTGTCGCGGCCCAGCGTACCGACGGTCACAGGACCCGGCTTCATGCAGAAATAGGTACACGCGCCGCGACCCGCGCCCATGTATTCGTACTGCGGCACGACCTTGACCTCGTCGAAGCTCCGCGCCAGCTTTCCGGGCAGACCGCCGCAGCAAATCAGGCGGATCGTGCCCTCGTCGCGGTGAACGGTGTTCACATCGCCGAAGAAGCACGGCGCGCCGGACAGCGTCGCCAGCAGATAGGCGGAGATTAGCGCGTTGATGTTGCACTGACAGTTGCAGACGAAGCCCTCGTCATTGAGCATCGAAAGACCCATGCAGCAGCAGGCCCAGTTGTCCATAAACTCGCCGATGCACTTGACCGACAGCATATCGAGCTCCTGCTCGGCAATGATCTCGCGCAGCGCAAAATAGACCGCCACGGCACGGCGCAGCATATCCTCTGGTACGTCGACAGAGTGATATTTGCCGCGCATCTCCGCGATCTTCGCGTCGCACGTCTCCACAGGCACCCTCCGTGCCTTTTCCAGCAGCACGAGTTGGTCGATATGCTCGACCTCCGCGCCGAATACCTTTTTGATGAGGTTCGGGTCCATTGCCGTGGGATACGCGCTGATTGCGCGTCCGCCGATCATGCCGATGCGCAGCCGCGCCAGCTTTGTCTTCAGCGCCGCAGCCTTCGCAAACGCGATCAGGTCATCATAGACGCGCGCGTCATTCGGCATGCCGTAGAGCAGCTTGTGTGCGATGTCCATCTCGCCCAGTGCGCCGTGCACCACGTTCGCGCCGACAGACGAGAACGACGCCGGTTCCGGCACGCCCCACACCGCAAATGGGACCTTCAACTCCCGCACAGCGTCCACCACATGGCTTGCAAGACACCACACGCCAATGAGATAGATCACTGCGTCTGCGCCGCGCGCGACGCTCTTTTCCGTCTGTTCCCGCACGTCGCAGCCCGTCAGCGTATAGCCGTCTTCCGCGTTCACCACGGTCACATTTCGCTTTGCAAGCTCTGCTGCGGCCTCCGCGCGGAACTGCTCGGCGAGGTCATTGCGCTCGCCGTCCTGCCCAATGCAAACCAAACCGATTTTCAATTCCATCATATTCTGTCACTCCATATACGCACGCGCCGACCCAGCGCATCCGCTGAGCCGGCGCAATTTCTCAGAACTTCTCTTCTGCCTCGGTCAGGCAGCGATCCAGCACTTCGATCACCTTGTCGATGTCCGCCTCCGTGATGACATAGGGCGGCATAAACGTCATGCGGTTGCCAAAATAGCTGGACAGGTTGATGAGAACGCCATACTCCAGCGCACGATTGACAATGTAGCTCGTCTCTTCGGCGGCAGGCTCCTTCGTCTTGCGGTCCTTGACCAGCTCGATGCCGAGGCCAAGACCCATGCCCTCCACAATGCCGATGAGTCGGTGCTTCTTCTGCAATTGTAGCAGAGCATCCTTGAAATACTTGCCGCGTGCAGAGACCTGCTCGAGCATATTCTGCCGCTTCAGCTCCTGAATCGTTACGGTTGCCGCGCGGCAGCCGAGCGCGTTGCCATGCCAAGTGCCCATGTGCTTGTCCGGCTTCTGCGCCCAAGATTCCATGATCTCGCGCTTACCGATGACTGCGGACAGCGGCCAAACGCCGCCGGACAGGGCCTTGGAGGTCGTGATCAGGTCAGGCACGACGTCATAGTTTTCAATGCACCACCACTTGCCGGTACGGCCCATGCCAATGGCAATCTCGTCCGCGATGAACACGATGCCGAACTCGTCGCAGATTTCCCGCACACCCTTGAAATATTCCTTCGGCGCGTACACGCCGCCGCCATGGAACTGCGCGGGCTCCACAATCAGTGTCGAGACGAGGTTCGTCTTCGTCGCGGGGTCGTACAGACCGCACTCCGGCGTGGTGAACATGCTGCGCAGCGCTTTCAGACAGAACATATCGCAGTTCGGATACTCGCGACCATAGAAGCAGCGATAGCAATACGGGAACGGAATCCGCGTAAAGTCGTTCTTGATGGTAGGAACCTTTTCACGGTAGTAGGCACAGGGCGTTGCGGTCAGACCCGCAGACATTCTGCCGTGGTAGCCGCCGTAATAGGAGATGATGCCGTGCTGGGGATCGGGCGTATGGTATTCCGCAATCTGCAGCGCCATCTCAACCGCCGCGCTGCCGCCGATCTCGGTATGGATCACGGGATCCATGCCAGCCGGAGCGATGCTGGCCAGCTCCTTGACCAGCTCCGCGCGCGGACGCGTCGGCATATCAGCGACGTGCATCATCGTCTTGGCCTGCTTATAGACCTCGTCGATGACGACATCCGGCGTATGTCCAAGGCAGGAGGCCGCAAACGGTCCATAAGTATCGATATATTCATTGCCGTCGGCGTCCCACTGGCGAACGCCACTCTGGCGCTCGAAAATGGGAATCTTATTGCCATGGTCGAACACGGCGCGCCAGTAGGTGCCGCCGGATTCATACTTCATCAGGTCTTTTTTCAGTTCTTCCGACTTCTTGCCCGGCAGCTCACGCAGCTCGCCACAGGCCTTACCGCACATTGTACAGTTTTCTTTGCACATCGTCAATCCTCCTCAACGCCGCACCAGTTGGCCATAAACATGGCCGTCACTTTTGCGTTTTCAATCAGCTTTTTGATTTCTACATATTCATTCGGCGCATGCGCCATGGCCAGCGCACCCGCACCAAAAATGAATCCCGGTACGCCATAATTATTTTTCAGCACCCGCATGTCCGTTCCGGCCTCGAAGCCATTGATCTGCGGCTCGCGACCGGTGATCTGCCGGAACGACTCCTCCGCCGTCTGCACGACGGGATCACTGAGATCGGTCTCCGCTGGATCATACATCAGACCGAACCATTCCACCTTCGGCGGATGCGCCAGCATCCATTCATCGCCCGCGCAGGCACCCTGAACGGCCTTTTCAAACGACGCGGCGACCTCTTTGCTGTGCTCGCCGGGCACATACTCGATGCAGCCCTCAATCATGCAGGTCTCCGGCACGCCGCTGGTGAACTGACCGCCCTGAAAAATGCCGACCGTCACGGGCGCGGAAAGCGGATAGTCCTTATAATAAATGTTCTTCGAGCAAATCTGCTCATTGCGTTCCTGCTCCAGCCGGCCCAGCGCCTGAACGACCTTGATGCCCTTTTCCACGGCCGAAACTCCCTTATACTTCGTGCCGCCGTGCGATGCTTTGCCCTCGAGATGGATGCGCCAGAACGCAGCGCCGCGGTGCGCGGGCTGGATCATGTTCGACGTCGGTTCCGGGAAGAGCGCGCCGTCCGCATGGTTGTATCCGCGCAGAACCTGTGCCACTGTGCCATTTCCGCCGTTCTCTTCGCCGGGAACCGAAACGATCGTCACATCGCCAAACGTCCCGCCGAACTGCTTTTTCAGCAGCTCCGCACAAAACAGCGCCACTGCCACGCCGGACTTCATATCCGACGCGCCGCGTCCGTAGAGCTTTCCATCCTCGATATACGCATGGAACGGGTCGCGCGTCCATTTTTCCAGCGGCTCCGGCGTGACCACGTCCACATGACCATTGACCAGAAGGCTCTTGCCGCGCGCCGGGGCAGAGCCCTTCAGCACACCCGCAACGACCGGCCGATGCCGGAAGCTCTCGCCTGTCTCCGCAAAATACGGGCAGGCGCGCATTTCCGCGTCATCCGGCTCCCACGCATCGATGTCCATGCCGATCTCCGACATGATGCGGATGACCTCCTGCTGGACGTCATACTCGTTGCCCGTGACGCTTTCCACATTGATGAGGCGCTCGCAGAGCTCGATCAAGCGATCCTTGTTCTGCTCCACGCAAGCTGAAATCTGTTTTGCAAATTCTGTCTTTGTCATGATTTTCTTCCCTGATTTCCCGCGCACGGCGCCGGAGCCCGGCGCCGCAGCCTATGCTGCCGTTGTGTTTCTTACAGACCGTACATCAGAACCGCGAGGATGATGAGCACGCCCTGCACAATTTCCTGTGTGTACGCGCCGACGCCAAGCAGGTTCATGATGTTGCCGATCATGGCCAAGCAAAGTGCACCGACAACCGTCTTCAGCACGCTGCCGCGTCCACCGGACAGGCTCGCGCCGCCAAGGACGCACGCCGCGACCGCGTTCAGCTCAGACCCCTTGCCGAGCACCGCGCTCGCCGTGGAGGTACGGCAGCAGAGCCACAGACCCGCAAATGCGGACATGATACCGGAGATGACGTACGCTGCCACGATGTAGCGCTTCGTGCGGATACCGGCCAGCTCAACGGCAGTCTTGTTGGAGCCG
>CAKTVN010000104.1 GCA_934623545.1 uncultured Oscillospiraceae bacterium | reverse complement strand
AAGGAGCAGGTGCTCGACTACCCGCCCCAGCCCGTCATCACCAAGGATAACGTCACCATGCAGATCGACACCGTCGTCTACTTCCAGATCACCGACCCGAAGCTGTACGCCTACGGCGTTGAGCACCCCATGATGGCGATGGAGACCCTCACCGCGACCACCCTCCGCAACATCATCGGCGACCTCGAGCTTGACCAGACGCTCACCTCCCGCGACGTCATCAACGCCAAGATGCGCTCCATCCTCGACGAAGCGACCGACCCGTGGGGCATCAAGGTCAACCGCGTCGAGCTCAAGAACATCCTGCCTCCGCAGGACATTCAGAACTCCATGGAAAAGCAGATGAAGGCAGAGCGTGACCGCCGCCAGGCCATCTTGCAGGCCGAGGGCGCGAAGCACAGCCAGATCCTCGTTGCCGAGGGCGAGAAGGAAGCCGCCATTTTGAAGGCAGACGCCGAGAAGCAGGCAGCCATCCTCCGCGCCGAGGCGGAAAAGGAATCCGCCATCCTGAAGGCGGACGGCGAAGCGCAGGCGATCCGCGCCGTGCAGAAGGCGCTGGCCGATTCGCTCGAAATGCTGAACGAAAAGGCGCCGAACGACCAGGTCCTCAAGCTCAAGGCGCTCGAGGCGATGCAGAAGATCGCCGACGGCAAGGCGACCAAGATCATCATCCCCTCTGAGCTTCAGGGGCTCGCCGGTATGGCGACTGGCATCGTCGAGAGCGTCAAGGACGAGGGCGCGAAGGGGACGAACTGATATGAAGAAAGACAGTGAGCGCTTTGTGAAGGTAGCGGACGAGGGCAACGCCGCCTTCGGCTACCAGAGAATGATATGGGTCGACCGCCTGACCGGCGTCAATTACCTCTGGGTCTGCTCCGGCTACGCCGGCGGGCTGACGCCGCTGCTCGACGCGCAGGGCAAGCCCATTGTCACGCCCCTTCCCCCGCAGGAGGACTGATCCCGTTACCCCTCCGGGGCGACAAATTCCCCGCCTTTGGCGGGAAATTGGAGGAATTTTCATGCTTCAGGCAGTCATTTTCGATATGGACGGCGTCCTGTTTGACACCGAACCCCTCTCCGCTGAGGGCTGGCGCGTCGCTTCGCGCCAATTTGGCATCCCCGTCGATGAGGACATCCTTCAGGCGGTCCTCGGCAGCAACGCCGACTCGACCCGCGAGACGATGCTCCGCGCCTACGGTCCGGACTTTCCCTTCGACGCCATGAACCGCGTCCACTGGGCGTATGTGAGCGACTATATCGCTGAGCACGGCGTTCCGGTCAAGCCCGGCGTCCGCAGCTTCCTTGCATATCTGAAAAGCATCGGGCTTCCGACGGCAGTCGCCTCGTCGAGCACGCGGCAGCGCGTGCTCGACAATCTGCGCGGCGCGTGTCTGTCCGAATTTTTCGGCGCGGTCGTCGGTGGGGAGGACATCGCGCACAGCAAGCCCGCGCCCGATATCTATCTTGCCGCGGCGCATCTGCTGGGCGTTTCGCCGGAGCGCTGCGCGGCGATCGAGGACTCGCCGAACGGGCTTCTATCGGCAAAGCGCGCTGGGATGATCCCCATCATGATCCCGGATCTCATCCCGCCGGACCGGCAGGATTCGGCACGCTTCTGCTTCTCCTCGATGGACGAGCTGCACCGCGTCTGGCAAGCCGATGGCGGGGCGTTCCTCGGTGCGCCCGCTTCATGCGGCGCGGTCTGAGCCGCTGCACGTTCGCGTGCAACACCCCCTTGTTTTTTTAGGGTGTATCTGAAAACTGCCAACGCACCCGGCAGTGGTCCTTTTTGCGCTGAGCCGCGCCATTTTTCCTTGAAATACGAAAGTATTCCTGCGAAAAAATGTCTTGCTCAGCACGAAAATTCCTCGCTGCCGGTCACATTTTCAGTTTTCAGATGCACCCGGCAGAACCACTGGATCCATCATCTGCGGCGGCGACGGTTTTTGCCAGTCGCTCTTGCTGATGGATTCAGAGCTTCCTTTTCTTTTCTGTTGAAATTCAGAGCTTCCTGTTTTCTTTTTCCGTTGAACAGGATTTATTATACATTGTTTTTTGCCTGATTTGTGAATCAATTTGAAACAATATGCGAAAAAACTGTGCTCCGGCGGGATTTTCCCCCGCCGGAGCGTAAAATTTTTCGGTTCAGTGCTGTAGACGCTTCAAGATCTCGCACAGATAGGTCCAGGTCCGCTGCACGGAGGAGATGCTCATCCGCTCGCGCACGGTGTGGATCTCCTGAAGGTCCGGTCCGAAGCTGACCGCGTCGAGCCCCGGAAGCTTGTCGGCAAACAGCCCGCATTCCAGACCCGCGTGGATCGCCTCGACCTTCGGCTCGTGCCCGTAGAGGTCGCGGAAGGCGGCGACCATCGTCTCGCGCAGCGCAGACTCCCGCCGGTACTGCCAGCCGGGATAGTCGCCCGTCGGATGTACGCTGCCGCCGAGGCGGGCGCAGAGCGCCTCCATGCGGCTGTAGAGCATCTCCTTCTGCGAGGCGATCGCGCTGCGAATGGAGCTGCACGCGCACAGCTGCGCCCCCTCCGCGTCCAGTATGCCGAGGTTGCAGGAGGTCTGCACCAGTCCCGGAATGTCCATGCTCATGGCGTAAATGCCGTTCGGCACCAGCGTCAGGAAGTCCAGCACGCGCGCTGTCGATTCTTCGGTCATGGCGCTGCCCGCCGCCGCACAGGCGCAGGCGCACAGACGCAGACCGGGGTCGGAGACGGAAAATTCGTTGCGGAGCACCGCCTCAAACGCGGCTGCCTGCGCCGCCGCGTCCGTACCCTCCGGGACGGCGGCGACTGCCTCCGTCGCGAGCGGGATGGCGTTGTCCTTGAGTCCGCCTTTGACCGACACGAGCCGCAGCGCCGGCGCTGCATCCTTCAGCACGCGCAGAAAACGCCCCATCAGGATATTGGAATTGCCGCGCTCTTTATGAATTTCGGCACCGGAGTGTCCGCCTACCAGCCCGTCCAGCGTCACGCGCACGCACGGCATATCGCAGGGCGCAGTCTCCAGCGGAAGCTCCATGTTCGCCCGCACGCCTCCGGCGCAGCTGACGGTCAGAACGCCCTCGTCCTCAGAGTCGATGTTCAGCATCCGGCGCCCCTTGATCGGCGCGGGGTCCAGACCGAACGCACCCTCCATGCCGACCTCCTCGTCGACTGTGAAGATCGCCTCGAGCGGCGGGTGCGGAAGCTCGCTGCTGTTCAGCACCGCCAGCGCCATCGCGACCGCGATGCCGTCGTCGCCGCCGAGCGTCGTGCCCTTTGCGGAGATAAAGTCGCCCTCTACCTGAAGTGCGAGCGCATCCTTCGTGAAATCGATGGGACTGTCGGGCGTTTTTTCCGTGACCATGTCCAGATGCCCCTGCAAGATGACCGCCGGGGCGTTTTCATAGCCCGCCGTGCCGTCCTTCCAGATGACGACGTTGTTCAGCTCGTCCTGCACATACCGCAGTCCGCGCGCCTGCGCGAACGCGACGCAGTAGTCGCTGATCGCCCTGGTGTTGCCGGAGCCGTGCGGGATCTGGCACAGGTCCTCAAAGAAGTGAAATACGGAGCGAGGCTCCAATTGGTCCAATACGCGCATAGTCATAAACCTCCTGTATGCAGCACGCAAAGCCTTCCCTGCTGCGAGAAGGCTTCTGCGCGGATTTACTGTAGCTTTTCAAAGTCTGCCGCGCCGTGCTTGCAGAGCGGGCAGATGATATCGGGCGGAAGCTCCTCGCCCTCATAGACCCAGCCGCAGATCTTGCAGACCCAGCCGGTCTGCTTTTCGAGCGCAGCGGGCTTCGGCTTGACGTTCGCGAAGTAATATGCGTAGGTCATCGACGGCACGGCGGAGAGCGTCTGCGCCTCGGTCACGTCGGCGATGAAGAGCGTATGCGTCTCAAACTCGATCGTCTGCGTGACCTTGCCGCTGAGGAAGGCGCTGGTGGAGTAGGGGATATAATAGATGCCGTTGACGGCGCGGGCAAGCCCCTGTACGCCGGCGAATTTATCCACATCCCGCCCGGACTGGAAGCCGTAATGCTGGAACATGGCGAACGGCGCGTCGTTCGAGAGGACGGAGACGTTGAACTCGCCGGTCTTGACGATCATGTCATGCGTGAGATTTGCCTTGTTGACGGCGATGGAAATGCGCTTGGGTGAGTCGGTCAGCTGCGTGACGGTATTGATGATGCAGCCGTTGTCCTTCGCGCCATCGCGCGCGGTCAGGACAAACAGACCATAGGACAGGGAGAACATCGCCGACGGCTCGACGAGCTGCGTATGCTCGACCGGCGCGCGCTTCGGCATCGACGCGACCAGCGCGTCTGCCAGCGCCTCCATCTGCGAAAGCTGGTCCTCCTTCAGAGCCGACCGGATGGTCACGCCCTCGTCGAGGATGGTGCAGTTTTTGAGCTTCGAGAACTCCGCGCGCATCAGTCCCGCGGCGGTCGGCGTCCAGGAGCCGTTCTCGACCAGCGCGATGGTGCGGTTCTGAAGGTTGTGGTGGACGATGTCGTGCACCAGATTCTCCATGTTCACGAACATTCCCGCGTTGTAGGTCGTCGAGAGGAAGACCAAGTGGCTCGCGCGGAAGCATTCGGAGACGATATAGCTCGGATGCGTCGCCGAAACGTCATAGACCTTGACGTTCCGCACGCCGCGGTCGGCAAGCATCCCGGCGAGGATGTTCGCCGCGTTTTCGGTGTTGCCGTAGACGGAGGCGTAGGCGATCACGACCGCTTCCTCCTCCGGCTGATACGTCGCCCAGTGGACATACTTGTCGAGGAACCACGAGATATCCCTGCGCCAGACCGGACCGTGCAGCGGGCAGATGGTCTCGATCTCGATCGTCGCCGCCTTCTTGAGCAGCGCCTGCACCTGTGTGCCGTATTTGCCGACGATATTGGTATAGTAGCGCCGTGCGTCGGCGAGATACTCCGTCTTGAAGTTGACCTCGTCGGCGTAGAGGTTGCCGTTCAGTGCGCCGAAGGTGCCGAAGGCGTCGGCCGAATAGAGCGTTTTGGTCGTGACATCGTAGCTGACCATCGCCTCGGGCCAGTGGACCATCGGCGCCATGACGAATGCGAAGGTGTGCCGTCCGGTGCAGAGCGTATCCATCTCCTTGACGACGACCGCGCGGCTGTCGATGTCAAACGTGAAGAAATTGCGGATCATTGCGATGGTCTTGGCGTTGCAGACGATCTTGACCTCCGGATAGCGGAGCATCAGATCCTGAAGCATGGCACAGTGATCGGGCTCCATGTGGTGCACGATCACATAGTCGAGCATCCTGCCGTTCAGAACGTGCGCGACGTTCTCAAAGAAGAGCTCACCCACCGAACGGTCGACCGTATCGAGCAGGACCGTCTTTTCGTCCAGCAGCAGATAGGCGTTGTAACTGACGCCGTTCGGGATGGGATAGACGTTTTCAAAAAGTGCAAGCCTGCGGTCGCTGCCGCCGACCCAGTAGAGATCCTCGGTCATTTTCTTGACACAGTACATGGATTACCTCCTATATTTGCAAACAATAATTATTCTTATTATTATAATAGCACGAGAATGCTGAAATTACAACTGTGAATTTCTCACGACTCCGTCTTTTTTTCGTCCGCGGGCGTGCCCGGGCGGCGGTGCAGGAACTCCTGAAATGCGTCGATGCGTTCCGTCAGCGGCTTCGGAGAGGCAAAGCGGAAGAAGCCCGCGCGGCTCTGCATCTTGAGCTGGAATTTCTGAAGGTCAACAGACTCGTAAAGCGACTTGTCGAGCGCTGCCGCGCTTTTGTGGATCTGCGTGCCGAGGTGCAGCGAGAAGGCGCAGTCGATGAGGAAAATGCCGAAGCAGATGCCGACGATGAAGGAAAACAGCGGATGCTCCGCAAACCACGCGACCAGATGCAGGAGCTTCGGATAGAGCAGGAAATAATAAGCCGCCGACAAAACGCCCCAGAAGAAGGTAAACAGCGGGCAGATGATGCCCTGAATGTTGCCCCAGCAGTGGGAATAGTCCCAAAGGCGGATGCCCATGACGTGGATGCTG
>CAKTVN010000103.1 GCA_934623545.1 uncultured Oscillospiraceae bacterium | reverse complement strand
ACGCAAACTCCCCCTTTGCCGTTTTCTTTTTACCGCCAGCGGCTTTTTCTTTGCCGCGCAAAGAAAAAGGGGCTGAATCGCCTCCTCGCGTCCTCCGGACGCGAAAAAGCCTCCCGCATCCTCCGGATACGGTCCCCTCCGCACACGCAGTGCGCGAAAAGCCCCCTTGCGCAAAGCGCCCCAATCCTCTATAATGAATCCAGAAAGAGAGAGGAGATGGTTCTATGAGATGTCCAAAATGCGGAGAGCCGATGCCGGAGGGTGTCAAATTCTGCACCGAGTGCGGTGCGCGGATGCCGGTCCAGCCGGATGTACCGCTGAATCAGCCGTGTACGCCGTCGTATCAGCAGCCGACCGCGCCGACCTATACGCAGCAGACCTATGCCGCGCAGCCGCCGCAGAGCACGGTCACGGACCAGCCCAAAATGAAATGGTTCAAGTTCCTGATCAATTTTGCGCTCTGGGTGGGCGCACTCGATTCGCTCTGGAGCGCATATCAGCTGCTGAGCGGCTCGATCTATGACGGGTATGCGGAGACGGTCTACGCCTACTTCCCGGGGATGTCGGTCTGCGACAAGGCGCTCGGCGTCGTTTCCATCGCCTGCGCGGTGTTCATGATCTACACGCGCTTCCAGCTTGCGCGCTTCCGCAAGAACGGTCCGACGTGCCTGTATGTGGCATACATTGCAAAGGACCTGATGCTGCTCATCTACGGCGTCGTGGCGAGCGCGCTGATCGGCACCTGGGCGCTGGACGCGGACACGCTGATCTCCTTCCTTGCGAGCGTCGTGGTCCTGATCATCAACATTTCGTATTTCAAAAAGCGCAGCTACCTCTTTGTAAATTGAAAATTCTCAAAGTTGAGGCGGGATGCTGGCATCCCGCCTTTTTCTCATCATGTTGTGGTAAATCGCGTTTTTTTATGCTATGATATGGAGCGGAAAGAATACCAGATGCGGTATTGCGGAATGCACGATTTGCACAGGAAAACAGCACTGCGCCAATGCGCCGCGGGAAGGACTGAACGGAATGGAGACAGACAGGCAGAATGCCGCGCTGGAGGACATCCGCACGCTGTACCGTGCGCTGGACCGCGCGCTTGAGATCGACACGGGCAGCGTCCGCCTCACGCTCTCAACGCGCATGGTGCGCCAGTATGGCGTTTGCTGCTTCCGCGCGGAGAAGCCGGTGGAGATCCGGCTGGCGGCGATTTTGCTGGACGAGCCGGAGCAGCTGCGGCAGACGGCGCTGCATGAATATGCGCACGGGGGGGCTGCGCTGCTGAGCGGAAAAAGACACGGGCATGACGCGCTCTGGAAGGCGCTGTGCGTGCGTGTCGGCTGCCGCCCGGAGCGGCTTTCGCAGCCCTGTCCGGCGGCAAAGCGGCGCGCACAGGAATATCAAAGCGCCCGGGCGGGCGCTCCGCGTTATCTGGTCACGTGTACCGGCTGCGGCGCGGTCAGCCACTATACGCGGCGCGGCAAGGTCGTGCAGGCACTCGAAATGCGTCCGGGAATGACCGGCTGCATCTGCAAGCGCTGCGGCGCACGGCGCTTTACATTAGAAGCACAGAGGGGAAATGAAGCATGACAAAGCATGAGGAGCTGGCAAAGGACCTCTTTCTGGAGGGCTATAACTGCGCGCAGGCGGTCCTGCTCGCGTTTGCGGAGGATGCAGGGCTTGACCGCGTGCAGGCGGCGCGGCTCGCGTCGTCATTTGGCGCGGGGCTGGGCGGAATGCGCGGGACCTGCGGCGCGCTGAGCGGCGCGTGCATGGCGGCGGGGCTGCTTTACGGCTATGAAAGTCCGCTTGCAAAGGAAGAAAAGGCGGCGCATTATGCCCGCGTCCGCGAGCTTGCCGAGGGCTTTCAAAAGGTCTGGGGGACGATTTTGTGCCGGGAGATCTTAGGGCTCGGGAAGGAACCGAAGCCCGTCGACCCGCTGCCGCGGACGGCGGAATACTATAAGACCCGCCCCTGCGCCATCGTGGTTGAGACCGCCGCGCGGGTGCTCGACGAGTATCTCGAACGCCATCCGCGCACGGGGGAGAAGGCATGAAGCGACTCGTGATCGGCATCCTCGCGCACGTCGACGCAGGGAAGACGACACTCTCCGAGGCGATGCTCTATCGAAGCGGCGCCATCCGCAGCCTCGGGCGTGTCGACCATCGCGACGCGTTTCTGGACACGGGCGCGCTGGAGCGCGAGCGCGGCATCACCATTTTCTCAAAGCAGGCGATGCTGCCGCTGAAGGACTGCTCCGTCACACTTCTGGACACGCCGGGGCACGTCGATTTTTCCGCCGAGATGGAGCGGACGCTTCAGGTGCTGGACTACGCGATCCTGGTCATCAGCGGGACGAGCGGCGTACAGGGGCACACGCATACGCTCTGGCAGCTGCTGCGGCGCTATCAGATCCCGACATTTTTATTTGTCAACAAGATGGACATCGACGGGACCGACCGCGAGGCGCTCCTGCGCCGGCTGCGCGCGGAGCTGTCAGAGGGCTGCACGGCGTTTGACGGTGCGCCGGAGGGACTTTACGAGCAGCTGGCGATCGCGGACGACGACGCGGCGGAGCAGTATCTGGAGACTGGCGCGGTATCGACGGAGCTGATGCGCCGCCTGATCGCGCGGCGCACGATCTTTCCGTGCTGGTTCGGCTCGGCGCTGAAGCTGCAAGGTGTGGACGAGTTTCTGCATGGCTTGGAGCGGTATACGGCGGAGCCGGAGCGCCCGGAGCAATTCGGCGCGCGTGTGTTCAAGATCGCGCGTGACCCACAGGGTGCGCGGCTGACGTTTTTGAAGGTGACGGGCGGCACGCTGAAGGTAAAATCCGTGCTTCGAGGCGACGGCTGGGAGGAAAAGATCGACCAGCTGCGCGTCTATTCCGGCACGAAATTCACATTGACAGAAACGGCGCAGGCGGGGAGCGTCTGCGCGGCGACCGGCTTGAGCCATACAGAGCCGGGAGACGGCTTCGGCGCGGAGACGACGCGCGAAACGCCGACGCTGCTTCCGGTGCTGGAATACCGGCTGGTACCGGAGGAGGGCATTTCGCCGCAGGAGGCATTTTTGCGCCTGAGGCAGCTGGCAGAGGAGGACCCGCAGCTGAACCCTGTCTGGGACGCGCGGCATCAGGAGATCCGGATGCAGCTCATGGGCGAGGTGCAGATGGAGATCCTCGAGCGCGTCATCGCCGCACGCTGCGCGATGCGCGTCACGTTCGACGAGGGAAGCATCGTCTATAAGGAGACGATCGCCGACACCGTCGAGGGCGTCGGGCATTACGAGCCGCTGCGACACTATGCGGAGGTCCATCTGCTGCTCGAGCCGGGCGAGCCGGGAAGCGGGCTGCGCTTTGACACGGTTTGCAGCGAGGATGTGCTGGCGCGGAACTGGCAGAGGCTGATCCTGACGCATCTGATGGAAAAGCAGCATCCTGGCGTGCTGACCGGCGCGCCGGTCACAGACCTGCGCATCACGCTCCTGTCCGGGCGCGCGCATCTCAAGCACACGGAGGGCGGCGATTTCCGGCAGGCGACCTATCGCGCGGTCCGTCAGGGACTCAAGAAAGCGAAAAGCATACTTTTGGAGCCGTGGTATGCCTTCCGGCTGGAGCTCCCGCAGGAGACGACCGGGCGCGCCATGACGGATATTCAGCGGATGCACGGCGAATTTGTGCCGCCCGAGATCGGAGACGACGGTCTTGCGGTGCTGCGCGGCAGCGCGCCGGTCAGCACCATGCGCGGCTACGCGCGCGAGGTCACGGCGTATACGAGAGGGCGCGGACGCCTCAGCTGCACACCCTCGGGCTACCGCCCGTGCGCCGAGCAGGACAGGATCGTCGCGGAGCTGGGCTATGACAGCGAGCGCGACCTTGAAAACCCGACCGGCTCCGTTTTTTGCAGCCACGGCGCGGGCTTTGAGGTCAAATGGAACAAGGTGGACGAATACGCGCACCTGCCGCTGTGGAGCACGCTTCGCAAGAGCACGGAGCCGGGGGCGACAAGCTACCGCCGTTCGGTCGCGTCGGGCGGCGCGCCGGAGCTTGAGAAGGAACTGCTCGCGATCTTTGAGCGCACCTACGGCGCGATTCGCCGGCGGGATTTTCAGCCGGTGCGGGAGCTGCGCTCGGACGACAAGTTGGAGCTTCTCCGCTCGCTCGAGCCGGCGGAGGAATATGTGCTCGTCGACGGCTATAACATCATCCATGCGTGGGACGAGCTGCGCGAGATCGCAAAGGAAAATCTGGACGCGGCGCGGCATATCCTCATGGACCGCCTGTGCAATTATCAGGGCTACCGCAGCTGCGCGCTGATTTTGGTATTTGATGCCTACCGCGTGCCGCAGGGGCTCGGGACGGTGGAAAAATACCACAACATCCACATCGTCTATACGAAGGAGGCGGAGACCGCCGACCAGTATATCGAGCGCGTGACCTATGCCCTCGGCAAGCGCCGGAGGGTGCGGGTCGCGACCTCGGACGGGCTCGAGCAGCTCATCATCCTCGGACACGGCGCGCAGCGCATCCCGGCGTCGGAGTTCCATGAGGAGGTCGAGGCGGTCGAGGAAGCGATCGCGAAGATCCTGAAGGAAAACAATCGATAGGGAAGCTTGGGGGAAGCGGGACAATGAACAAAAAGCAAAACGGCGCGGCGATCGCGAGGGAAGCGGCGATTCTGACCATAGCGGTGGTGATCATCGCGGCGGCGGTGTACTTTTTTCTGGTGCCGAGCCATACCTCGGTCAGCAGCATTTCGGGTCTCGGGATCGTGCTGTCCAATTTCATTCCGCTGCCGCTGTCGGCGATCACGATGATTTTGAACGTTGTGCTGCTCCTCATCGGCTTTTTGACCTGCGGGCGGGAGTTCGGCGCGAAGACCGTCTATACGAGCGTGATGCTCCCGGTCTTTCTGGGGCTTTTGGAGCGTGTGTTTCCGGATTTCAGCTCGATGACGGGCAGTCAGGAACTCGATGTGCTCTGCTACATTCTGGTGGTGAGCATCGGGCTGAGCATCCTCTTCAACCGGAACGCCTCCTCCGGCGGGCTGGATATCGTGGCGAAAATTCTGAACAAATACCTGCGCATGGACCTCGGGAAGGCGATGTCCCTGGCTGGGATGTGCGTGGCGCTCTCGGCGGCGCTGGTCTATGACAAGAAGACGGTGGTCTTGAGCGTCCTTGGCACGTATTTTAACGGTATCATCCTCGACCATTTCATTTTTGACCACAACCGCAAGCGCCGCGTCTGCATCATCACCGAGAAGGAGGAAGCCCTCCGGCAGTTCATCATCCACGACCTACACAGCGGAGCGACCATCTACGAGGCGATCGGCGCATACAACCTTGAAAAGCACAACGAGATCATCACCATCGTGGACAACAGCGAGTTCCAGAAGCTGATGAACTTCATCAACCGCGAGGACCCGAAGGCGTTCCTTACGATCTACAACGTCTCCAATATGCAGTATCAGCCGAAGCGCCTCCCGAAGGAGCGCGCGGAGAAGCGGCGTGAAAACGGGACGGAAGTATAGGCAAAGTAGAAAAGGCTTGAGAGGGAAGCACATTATGGATTTGAAGCGCGCAAAGGAACTGGTATCGATTTTGGCAGACGGCGTCGACCCGCTGACCGGCGAGGTCCTGCCGGAGGACCATGTGTGCAACCAGCCCGAGATGATCCGGGCGCTGCACTGCGTTCTGAGAGCCGTTTCGGACAGGCGCACAAGACCGCAGCCCGAAAACGCGGGCAAGGCATGGACGGTCGAGGATGACGCGGTGCTCTGCCAGATGTTCGACGCGGGAAGCGATAAGAAGGAGATGTGCGCCTATTTCAAGCGTTCAGAGGGCAGTCTGGCTGCCCGGCTGGTGCGTTTGGGGAAGATCGAAGAGCGGGCAGAATTTCGGAACCGATGATCGGTTCCGCGCGCCGCCTGCGGCTTGACAGGAAAAGGCGTTTTTGCTACCATAGGACCAAAGAGACCCATTGCGGCGTCGTTTTTTAAGAGCTGATGGTTAGCATTCTCTAACCGACGCATTATACTGATATTCAATTAAAAACTTTCATTCATGGAATGGAAGTTTTTAATATGAAGATCATTATGAGACGCGAT
>CAKTVN010000102.1 GCA_934623545.1 uncultured Oscillospiraceae bacterium | reverse complement strand
AGATAGGCCAGGTTGTTCTGGCTGGCTGCGATCATGGCAATACCAGAGCCGGGGTGGGTGATCTTGGAGGTAGAGGCGAACATGTAGCAGATATCCTCGTTGCCTGCCTTCTTTGCCTCCTCCAGCAGCGCGGTCAGCTTGGCGCGGTTTTCATCCGTAAGCTCCATTTTCCGAAGCAGCTCCATATCTTTTGCCATCTCAGCCACCATATCCTTTCTTTTCTCTCAGGCGCTGCGCCATCGCGAGCAGCGCCTCGCCGCCCGACTGGCTTCTGCGTGCGTCCTCCTGCCGGATGACGTCCACATAGTCCCGCAGAGCGTCTTCGTTGATGATCTGGTCGTCCTTGCCCGCGACCGCCGAAAGGTGCGCCATCTCCTCCGGAGAAAACGTCCCCTCCAGCGCGCCGAGGCTCATGCTCTGCCCGGCGGCGTTTCGAGCCGCCAGCTCGGCATAGGCTCTTCCCAGCAGCTCGCAGGAAAACTGCTCCGGTCGCAGCGTCACCCCGGCGAGCAGCGCCGGTTCCTTCAGGATCAGCCGCAGAAGCCCCTCCTCCGCCATCGCCGAACGCACGTTGTCATACCGAATGCCCTTCACACGGGGCTGCTGCTGCATCGCGGGCGCGAGGTCCTTTGCCTCCTGCTGTTTTTTTTCGCGGTTGATGCGTTTTTTGAACGCCTTCTGTATCTCAAGCCGGATCGCGTCATAGCTCACGCCCGCCGCCTCGGCGGCGCGCCGTCCGTAGACCTCGCGCTCCACCGCGCTTTGCAGCGTGGAGACCATCTCTGCCGCGTCGGACAAAAATGCGACGCGCTGCTCATCCTGCGTCAGATCGTATTTCCGCCGAAGCGATTGCAGGCGGTACTCCGCCTGATTTTCCGACTGGTCGAGCAGAAGGCTGAAGCGGTCCGCGCCGAATTTGCGCAAAAACTCGTCCGGGTCCTTCGCGCCCTGCATCCGCAGGATCTTCACCTGAAGACCGACCTTTTCCAGCATCGGGATCGCGCGTTTGGTCGCGTTCTGTCCCGCCTCGTCGCCGTCATAGATCAGCACGACCTGATTGGTGTACTTCGCCAGGATGTTCGCGTGCTCCTCCGTCAGCGACGTGCCGAGCGACGCGACCGCGCAGTCAAAGCCGTACTGGTGCAGCGCGATGGCATCCATATAGCCCTCGGTCAGGATGATCCTGCCCTGCTTGCTCTTTTTCGCGATGTTCAGCGCGAACAGATTTTTTCGTTTGTTGAAGATGATCGTCTCCGGCGAGTTCAGATACTTGGGCGTTGCGTCGTCCATCACGCGCCCGCCGAAGCCGATGATATTGCCGCGCACATCGATGATCGGGAACATCAGGCGGTTTCGGAAGCGGTCGTAAATGCCGCCCTTCTGCGATTTGACGGCGAGCCCTGCGTCCAGAAGCTCCTGCTTCTGATAGCCCTTGCGAACCATCGCATCCATCAGCGCCGACCACTCGTTCGGCGAATATCCGAGCCCGAAGCGCGTCACTGTCGCGCGCGAGAGCGCGCGCTTGACAATATAAGCCCGCGCCTCCTCTCCGCACGGGGCAAGCAGCTGCTCATGGAAAAAGCGCGCCGCGTCCTTGCACAGCGCCCACAGGCGCTCCTGTTTTTTATAGGTGGAGGCGTATTCGCGGTCGTCCGGGACCTCCATCCCGGCGCGCTTTGCGAGAAACCGCACCGCGTCCGGATAGTCGAGATTCTCGATCTCCATGACGAAATTGACCACGCCGCCGCCCTTATGGCAGCCGAAGCAGTAATAAATTCCCTTGTCCGGCGCGACGGAGAAGGACGGCGTTTTTTCCGAATGGAACGGGCACAGCCCGAAGAGATTTCCGCCCTTCCGGGTCAGGGAAACATACTGCCCGACAACGTCCTCGATCGGATTGCGGGCTGCCAGCTCGTCAAGAAATGCAGGCGGGAATGCCATAGACCTTCTCCTTTCTAAATTCTCTCCGGATCCACCGGAGGTGCTGTTTTTTACAGTGACACTGTAACTGTGCCTCCGGCGGCATACTTCTGTACGCCTTTTGTAGGGGCGTCCGCCCCTGTCCGCCCGCCGCGCCGCAGGCGCGAGACGTTTTTCGTATTCACCGCAGTGCCATTATTGCTGTGGCACAGCAACTGTCGCTCCGCGGGCATACTTTTTTCTGTCTTGCCAGAAAAAAGTATGCAAAAAAGAGGCGCTGGAGGCATTCTATAGCGCTGACGCGCGAAAAACAAATCGTTACATTCTACGTTTTTTCGTTACACTGTCCGTAGTCCGAACGCCCTTCGGGCGACCGTAGAATCGGGTTTCCTAAGCGCACGATACATTGCGCAAGTCGCTATATTAGCGCCCGTTGAATATTTGACATATGGAAGTCGAAAGAGACGCAGAGTATTTCGACTACCTCGCCGGTCTATCCAATTCGCAGCTGCATCGCGTTTTTTGCTGATTTGAAATATGCTTTGCACAAGCCACCCCCGGGAATGATCCAAGAAGGGGGCATCAGCCCTCTTCTTGGTCGTTTTAAGGGGATTCCAAAGGGGGAAATCGAAATCCCCCTTTGGCGTTTTCTTTTTACCGCCAGCGGCTTTTTCTTTGCCGCGCAAAGAAAAAGGGGCTGAATTGCCTCCCGCATCCTCCGGATGCGGTCCCTCCGCGCCTTTGGCGCGGCTTCACCGCACCTGCCACGCCGTCGGGATAAAGATCTCCGAATACTTATAGATCGCAAATTTATCCGTCATCCCCGCGATATAGTCGCAGACGATGCGGTTCATGCCGTCGAAGTCCAGCTGCGGGATGAAATCCGCCGGGAGCTTCTCGGGGTATTTCGTGTAATACTCATAGAGCCGGCGGATGATGTCCTTCGCCTTGGACTCCTCGCCCTTCGCGACCGGATTGGTATAGACCCGCTCGAACATGAACGTCCGCAGCCGGTCCATCGCCGCCGCGATCTCCGACTGCATTCCCAGTACGCCGGTGCGCTCGGTGTTTTCGATCATGTCCACCACGAGCGTATTGATGCGCTCGGAATGCGCGTGTCCCAGCACGTCCGCGATCTCGCGCGGGATGTCCGCTTCCTTCAGAATGCCGGCGCGCATGGCGTCGTCAATGTCGTGATTGATATAGGCGATGCGGTCCGAAATGCGGACGACCTGCCCCTCGAGCGTCTCCGGAATGAAGCTGCCCGTGTGCCCGACGATCCCCATCCGCACCTCATAGGTCAGATTGAGCCCCGCGCCGTCGCGTTCGAGCTTGTCCACCACGCGCAGCGACTGCTCGTTGTGCCGGAACGGGATCCCCATCACGTCGGAGAGCGCAGCTTCACCCGCGTGTCCGAACGGCGTGTGCCCCAGATCGTGCCCGTATGCCGCCGCCTCGGCGAGCTCCTCGTTGAGCCGCAGTCCGCGGCAGATCGTACGCGCGATGCGCGAGACCTCCAGCGTGTGCGTCATGCGCGTGCGGTAATGGTCGCCCTCCGGCGAAAGGAATACCTGCGTCTTGTGCATGAGCCGCCGGAAGGACTTGCTGTGCAGGATGCGGTCGGCGTCCCGCTGATAGCAGGTGCGCACGTCGCCCTCTTCCTGCGGATAAAGTCTGCCCTTCGTCTCCGCCGCCTTCTGCGCCAGCGGCGAGAGCCGGGCGTATTCCTCCTGCTCCATTCTCTCGCGAACGGTCATATTCCGCCCTCTTTTCACTCGATCTCACCGGTTACCACTGGATATTATACTTTATATCATAAAAAAGTGAACTTGTCTTGAACGTTTTGTAATTATTTGACGCGTTCGGCGCGGTAAATATTCCCCGCCGCGACCGGGAGCACCGTCCCGGCGGACAGCTCGCGCAGCCGGTCGGTCAGCGCCTGTGTCTTCGCCTGCGGCACGCAGACGCGCAGCAGCACCTCCGCGCCGTATTCCGCATTCAGCTCCTCGCCGCCCTGCGCCGCCAGCTCCAGCCGTGCGCGCTCCAGAAACGCATAGCTGCACCGGATGTCCAGACAGTCCCACACACACCGGCGCGCGATGCCCGCCGCGTCCAGCGCCAGCTTCGCCGCCTTCGCATATGCGCGCGTCAGCCCGCCCGCGCCCAGCAGGATGCCGCCGAAATAGCGCGTGACGATGCAGACCACGTTCTGAACGTTTTCCCGGTCAAACACCGCCAGCATCGGCTGCCCCGCCGTGCCCTGCGGCTCGCCGTCGTCCGAGGCGCGGACCGCCCCGCCCGCCAGCCGGTAGCAGAAGCAGTGATGCCGCGCGTCGTAATGCTTTTTTCGTACCGCGTCGATGCAGGCGCGCGCCTCCCGCTCGGTCTCGACGGGATATACCGCGCCGATGAAGCGCGACTTTTTTTCCACAAGCTCCGCCTCGGCGGCGCCCGCGGGGATCAGATACTCTTCCATCTTTCTCTCACTCTATCCTGTATTCCCGAAGCCTTCCGCAGAGGGTCTCGTCCACGATTGCCTCGACCGCGATCCCCTCCGCCTCATATTCGCACCGCAGCACCTTTGCCTGCGAATGCAGTGTATCGAGCATCCCGCCCATCGCATACGGCAGCAGCAGCCGGACATGATGCTTCCCACGCTCGAGCAGCTCCTCTGCCAGCGTCTTGAGCGCCTCGACGCCCGCGCCGGTCTTTGCCGAGATCTCCACGTTGTTTTTTCCGTGCGGCGCGCCGTTTTCGGCGATGTCGCACTTATTGTAGCAGTCGATGACCGGCACGCCCGGCTTCGCCAGCTCGCCGATCAGCCGCTCGACTACCCGCATATGCGCCTCGCGCTCCGGGTCGGAGGCGTCGATGACGTGAATGAGCAGATCCGCGTACTGAAGCTCCTCCAGCGTCGCCTTGAACGCCTCGACCAGATGGTGCGGCAGCTTCGCGATGAACCCGACCGTATCGGACAGCAGCACGTCGCAGGTGTCGCTCAGTGCCAGCTGCCGCGTCGTGGTATCCAGCGTGTCGAACAGCCGGTTGTTTGCCGGGATGTCCGCGCCGGTCAGAAGATTCAGGAGCGTCGATTTTCCGGCGTTGGTATAGCCCACCAGCGCGACGACCGGCACGCTGTTTTTGATGCGCCGCTGGCGCTGCACCGCGCGAACCTTGCGCACATCCTCCAGATCCTCACGCAGCTTCTGGATGCGTGAGCGGATATATCGCTTGTCGGTTTCAAGCTGCGTCTCGCCGGGACCGCGCGTTCCGATGCCGCCGCCGAGCCGCCCCATCTCCTCGTTCCAGACCGTCAGCCTCGGCAGATAATACTGATACTGCGCCAGCTCGACCTGAAGCTTGCCCTCGCGCGTTTTCGCCCGCTGCGCGAAAATATCCAAAATCAGCGCGCTGCGGTCGAGCACCGGGACCTTCATCAGGTCCTCCAGCGCCCGCAGCTGCGAGGGCGTGAGGTCGTTGTCGAAGATCACGAGGTTCGCCCCGCCCGACTGGACCATCTGGCGCACCTCCTCCGCCTTTCCCTCGCCGATGAAGGAATGCGGGTCGGGCGTGTGCTTGTTCTGAAGGGCCTTTCCCACGCACGCGCCGCCGGCGGTCTCCAGCAGCGCCTCCAGCTCGTCCAGCGTTTTTTCGTTTGATGTCTCCTCCGGCGCGAAGCAGTCGGCGTTCAGCCCGACCAGCACCGCCCGGTCAATGATCACTTTTTTCTCATCCATATCGTCTATGCCGTATTTCCCCTGATATCACAAATTCTGCGCCATACGAAAAAAGCCCGCACCGATACGCGGTGCGGACTTTGCTTCTTACTTCAGACCGTATTTCTTGTTGAAACGATCAACACGTCCACCGGTGTCAACAAGCTTCTGCTTGCCGGTGTAGAACGGGTGACACTTGGAGCAAATTTCAACCTTGATGTCCTTTTTGGTAGAACCAGTCTCAATAACTGCACCACACGCGCATCTGATAGTAGTCTGTTCGTACTTGGGATGGATACCTTCCTTCATGAGTTTCACCTCTCTCATCAGATTTCTGTAAAAAGGCATACTGCCCTTCCCTTGGTTCAAACGCTCGAGTATTTTAACATAATCTTTCCCGCATTGCAAGCGGTTTTTCGGAATTTTTCCGGAAATTTTCGCCTGCGTGTGCCGTTCCCCTGCCGCATTTTTTCAAAAAGCAAAGACATGATAATTTCTGGTTGATTTTTTCCGAAAGAGCTGTTATAATGATTTGGCAACGGAGGCTTAGCTCAGCTGGTTAGAGCGCCTGCTTCACACGCAGGAGGTCGATGGTTCGAGTCCATTAGTCTCCAC
>CAKTVN010000101.1 GCA_934623545.1 uncultured Oscillospiraceae bacterium | reverse complement strand
GAGCCCGTAGGGTTTGTGTGCCATAGCTGTATTTCTCCTTCTGTCTGAAAGTATTTTATGTGTTTTTTGGGGTGGGCAGGCGCTTCGCCGCAAAAAAGAAAGCTCCGCTCCTCGATAGGGGCGAAGCAGGCTTCACGGTACCACCCTAATTGCGCCGCAGCGCATCTTAGCCACTCTGTAACGGGAGTGCCCGCTCCGCTCGTCGCGGAGATGCTCCAAAGCGGCTGCCGCGGATCCTCGCCGAAGGGCTTCCACCGTCCCCTTCTCTCTTTGGGCGCATTTCCGCGACTCTCTTTTTCATCGCAAATCACATATTCTTGAGTTATTCTAACACATTTTCATCGCTTGTCAACGGTTTTTTCTCTTCCGGCATGACGGGCTTTCCTTCGCTGTCCAGCTCGATCAGCCAGCACAGCCGCCCCTCCGCCTCCTCCAGCCGGCAGAAGCAGAACAGCGCCATCAGCGGAAACTCCACGCCCGCCTCATACGGGATCGCGAGCAGTGCGCCTGTGTCCGTCCGCCGGATGCGCGCACCTATGACCGGGTACTCCAGAACGCTCCCGGAAAACGGCTCCCACGGCGCGGTCTCCTCCCCGCTCCCCTGCCCCGGCTCCGTTGCCTCTGGCTGTGGCGTTTGCGCCATTTCTGAGACTTCCGGCTCCGGCGCGGCTTCTGCTTCCGGCTCCGCAGGCGGCTCCTCCTGCGTCGGTTCGTCGACCGCCGCCTCCAATGTCTCGGACGTTGTGATGCGCGTCGCGTCCGTGAAGGAGAACGTGCTCGCCGCGATGCGCCGCGACAGCCGGAGCATGTCGCCCTCCGGGATGAGCACGCCGAGGCGCTCGCACTTTCCGTCCTCATGCGCGTACAGCCGCACAAAGCCGCCGCCCGCCGTATGGCACGCGGCATGGACCTGCCAGTAAAGCCCATCCCGCTCCGCCGTCGCCGTCCCGATGACCGCACCCTGATCGTACACCTGATATTCCAGCATAACAAACGACCTCCCGCATCCGTTTGCTTCAAACTTATGCGGAAGGTCGCGTTTTCATGATGAAGTTCTTTTACGCCGCAGCATTTCCGCCGCGCGCCTGCGTTATCCCTGAAGTCCGAAGCTCACCGCGATGGCGGAGTCCACCTGATTCATGAGTCCCTCATCCACATGACCCATATGCTCCCGCAGACGCCGCTTGTCGATGGTGCGGATCTGCTCGAGCAGCACCACCGAATCTCTGGTGAGTCCGACATCGTGACCCGCAAGCGAAATATGCGTCGGCAGCCGCGCCTTGCCGGTCTGGCTGGTGATCGCGGCAGCGATCACGGTCGGAGAATGCTTGTTGCCGGTGTCGTTCTGGACGATCAGGACCGGTCTTGTGCCGCCCTGCTCGCTCCCGACGACCGGGCTGAGATCGGCGTAGAAGATGTCGCCTCGTTTTACGTTGGTATCCATTCGCTTCACACTCCGCGGAAAAATAGTAGAAATGCCGGAAGCTGACACGTCTCCGGCGGGACTACCGTTATTTTCCCACGCACGCGCTGAATTTATACAGCCGCAAGGCTCTCAAACCATACTATGCCGCGGGCACGGAAAAGGAAAGCCTCTCCGCGCCCGAATTTTGTCAGACGATATATTGTAAGATTTCCTGCTCTCTGCCGCCCTGCATATAGATACGCGGGATGCGCTTGCTGATGCCGCAGAGGATCTCATAGCTGATCGTCCCGGTCGCCTCTGCCAGCCGCTCGCACGGAAGGAGCGTCCCGTCCGCGTCATAACCGAACAGCGTTGCCTCATCGCCGACGCGGATATCCGGAATGTCCGTCACGTCGACCATGCACATATCCATGCAGATGCGCCCGACCGAGCGCGCCTGCCTGCCGCGGATGCGGAACGTCACCTTGCCGGACAGCGCGCGGGAAAGCCCGTCGGCATAGCCGATCGGCAATACCGCCATGCGGATGTCGTGTTCCGGCGCAAAGGTCCTGCCGTAGCTGATCGCCGTCCCGGCGGGGACCTCGCGCAGCTGCGCGACCTTCGTGCGCACCGTCATCAGCGGGCGCAGATCGAGCACGCCCTCGGCGTCCTTCGACGGCGCGTGTCCGTATGTCGCAATGCCGGGGCGCACCATATCCAGCGCAAGCTCCGGATAGAGGATCGTCGCGCCGGAGCTTCCGCAGTGGCGCAGCTCCGGCTTCACGCCGTTTGCCGCCAGCGCGTCGAGCATCTGCATAAAGCGCGCATACTGCGTGCGCGTGAACGCCGCGTCCGATTCGCTCCGGCTGTCGGCGACGCAGAAATGCGTGAACACACCTTCGACGTGCAAGTGGGAAAGGCGGCACACCTCCAGCAGCTCCGGCAGCGTCCGCTCGTGGTCATAGGCGAAAAAGCCGATGCGCGTCATGCCGGTGTCCAGCTTGAGATGCACGTTCAGGATATAATTCGTCCCTGCAAGCGCCGCATCCAGCTCCTTCGCATATTCCAGCGAGTGGACCTCCTGCGTGATGTCCATGAACACCATCGTGTCGGCAAACTCCGCCGGGGTATAGCCCAAGATCAGCAGCGGCGCGTCCACGCCGCCGCGACGCAGCTGCACCGCCTCCTCCAGATTGGAGACCGCCAGATAGTCCGCCCCCAGCTCACACAGCGCATGGCTCAGCGGCACCGCGCCGTGCCCATAGGCGTCCGCCTTCATCACGCCCAAAAAGCGGCAGCCGGACGGAATGTGCGCCCGGATCGCGCGGTAGTTATGCTCCAGATCGTCCAGAGACACCTCCGCCCAGGTTCTTCTCAGTGTTTTCATCTTTGCCTCGTTCCAGGGAGAAATCCCGCACCTCCGCACTCAGAAGCACAGCTCCCTCATAAGATATTTCGCAATGCTCCGGCTGCCCGGTCTCGTTTGAGAACCATGTGTCGACCGTCAGCTCGTCCGCACCGTAGCCCATAAGATAGCTCACGCGCACGAAGCCGTCCTCCTGCCCTGCGGCAGAAATATATTCCCCATACCAGCTCTGCGCGAGCAGATACGGAAGCTCCATCGGCGCGAGCCGCCCGCCCGCGAGCGCGGAAAAGCCGACCTGCGTGCCGTCATACACGATGTGCGCGCCGTCGGCGCTGATCTCCGCGCCGATCCCGGCGAGGGTCTGCGGCTCGGTGAGCTCCAGCCGAACGCCGCCGCCCGCCTCATAATCGCAGTCCATCGCGAAGGTGTATACGTGCTCCGGCTCGCTGACCGTGACCGACAGCGTGAAGGCACAGCCTCCGGCGGCGGTCAGCGCCGTCCGGAAATCCAGCGCCCGCTGCATCTGCGTATCCTGCTTTGCGCATCCGCAAAGCAGCGCAAGCGCCGCCCACAGCGCACAGAGAGATTTTTTCCGCAAAGGATCACCCGCTCATCTCAAAAGTCGCGGGATCCTCGTCAAAAGGTCCTCCGGCGTCATGCCGTACTCACCGATCTCTTCGGCGCACAGATCCCCGGCAGAGCCGTGGATCCATGCGGCGCACGCCGCCGCCTCCAGCGGCATCACGCCCTGTCCGAGCAGCGATGTGATCACACCGGCGAGCACGTCGCCGCTCCCGCCGGTCGCCATACCGGGGTTTCCGACCGCGCTGAGATAGACGTTCCGCCCGTCGGTGACGATCGTCCGGTGCCCCTTGAGAAGAAGGATCGTGCCTGTCCGGTCCGCAAACTCGCGCGCCGCGCCGATGCGGTCGTGCGCCATCGGGTCGCCGCCCAAGCGGAGAAATTCTCCGTCGTGCGGGGTCAGGATCACGGGACAGGCTGTTCCGCGCAGTACATCTATATGCCCCTCCAGCGCGTTTATGCCGTCCGCGTCCAGCACCAGCGGCTTGTGGCAGCTTTTCAGCAGCCAGTGCACCAGCGCCGTCAGCTCCTCCGAGCGCCCGAGACCCGGACCGAGCAACGCCGCATCCGCGTGCTCCATCCGCCGCTCGATCTCCGGCTTTGCCGAAAGGCTGAGCCTTCCGCCGCCGTCGCATGGGAGCGGAAACACGACCGGTCCCAGACAGCGCGCCGCGCAAATGGGATAGATGCTTTCCGGCACGCCGAGATAGATCAGCCCGCTTCCCGAACGCACTGCGGCATTCGCCGCCAATATTGCCGCACCGGTCAGCCCCGTGCTCCCGCACAGAAGAAGGATCTTTCCATAGTCGCCCTTGTGCGAATTGCGCGCCCGCACCGGCAGGACCGTCTTTACCAGCTCTGCCGTGACATACTGCGCCAGCCATACCGCCTTTGCCATATGCGCCTCCTCCTTTCGGAGCCGATGATCCCATCGGCAAATGTGAACCGCGATCATTTCATGCTTATTATAGGTCGTTTTTTCCGGAACGTCAAATTTAATTCTTGCGAAACCGATTTCCGTGTGCTATATTGGAAGCGCTATAGGAACAAAAGCGATGATCGAGTCGTCTGACATCGGAACGCGGCGTCAGAGAGGGCGGGATGCTGGAAACCGCCTGCCGCGGATGAAGGGCTTTCCCTCGTGAGCCGCCGCCTGAACCATGCAGTAGGGCGCGCCGGGCAGCTCCGTTAAAGGCGAAGCAGACTGCGGTCTGTGAGGTGCGCCAGAAGGCGAATGCGGGTGGTACCGCGGAAGCAGGTCTTTCGTCCCCAGTGAGGACGGAGGACTATTTTTTTACGCCTGTCAAAAGTCTTTTGACAGGCGCTCAAACGGAAAACGCTTCGCTGGTTTTCCGTTTGAAAAAGCTGCGCAATGCTGCGCGCATAAATCGTGCGTTGACAACGCACGATTTCCACACTTGCATTGCGTAAAGTGTTTTTTCCGATGTACACGCCATCGGAAAAAACGGATTTACATTTTATTCCGCCGTGCGCGGCGGAACTCTGCGAGGCTATTTGACAGTTTATTTTTGTAATTTCATTCAAAAGGAGAATTTCATCTTATGAAAGAGCAGCTTGAGAAGATCCGGCAGGAAGCGCTCGACGCGCTGAACGCCGTCAGTGATTCCGGCGAGCTGGAAGCACTGCGCGTGCGCTTCCTCGGCAAAAAGGGCGAGCTGACTGCCGTCCTGAAGACGATGGGTAAGCTCTCCGCGGAGGAGCGCCCCGTGATGGGTCAGGTCGCGAACAACGTCCGCGCCGCCATCGAGGAGAAGCTGGAGGAGGCAAAGGTCACGCTCAAGGCGAAGGCGCTGGAGCAGAAGCTCGCCGCCGAGACCATCGACGTGACCGTCCCCGGCAAGACCGTAGAGCTCGGGCACCGGCACCCGATGAACGACGAGGCGAAGGACCTGTTCATCTCGATGGGCTTCAAGATCCTCGACGGTCCAGAGGTCGAGCTTGCCGACTATAACTTTACAAAGCTCAACATCGCGGAAAATCATCCCTCCCGCGACCGCAGCGACACCTTCTACATCACCGACGACGAGAAGGTCCTCCTGCGCACGCAGACCAGCCCCATGCAGATCCGCGCGATGGAAGCCATCGGTCAGCCGCCCATCCGCGTTCTCGCGCCGGGCCGCGTCTACCGCAAGGACGAGGTCGACGCGACGCATTCGCCCATGTTCCACCAGATCGAGGGTCTGGTCATCGACAAGGGCGTCACGATGGCAGACCTCAAGGGCACGCTGGAGACGCTCATCAAGGCAATGTACGGCGCGGACTCCGTCATCCGCTTCCGCCCGCACCACTTCCCCTTCACCGAGCCGAGCTGCGAGGTCGACGTACAGTGCTTCAAGTGCCACGGCGCGGGCTGCCCCACCTGCAAGGGCGAGGGCTGGATCGAGCTGCTCGGCGCGGGCATGGTCCATCCGAAGGTGCTCGAGGGCTGCGGCATCGACCCCAGCGTCTACTCCGGCTTTGCCTTCGGCATCGGTCTGGAGCGTATGGCGATGCGCCGCTTCCAGATCAGCGATCTGCGCATGATCTTTGAAAACGACGTTCGCTTCCTGTCGCAGTTCTGAGAAGGAGGATCACACAATGAATATTTCGAGAAAATGGCTCCGTGAATTTGTGGATATTTCCGCTACGGACAAGGAATACGACGAGATCATAACCATCGCCGGTCAGAAGGTCGAGACCACCACCCGCATGGATGCAGACATCCGCAATGTGGTCGTCGGCAGGGTCCTCTCGATGGTCCGGCACGAAAATTCCGATCATATGTGGGTGTGCATGGTCGACGCCGGCAAGGACGCGCCCCTCCAGATCGTCACCGGCGCGCAGAACGTCCATGAGGGCGATCTTGTCCCCGCCGCGCTGCACAATTCCTACCTGCCCGGCGGCGTGCATATCACAAAAGGCAAGCTCCGCGGCGTCGAGTCGAACGGTATGCTCTGCTCGTACAAGGAGCTGGGTCTCACCGAGCACGACTGCCCCGAGGCATATGCCGACG
>CAKTVN010000100.1 GCA_934623545.1 uncultured Oscillospiraceae bacterium | reverse complement strand
ATAAAAACCAAATATGAATCCAGCGCAGCGATTCATATTTGGAGAGGAGAAACAACGAAACGGACGAGCTTTCGCGCTTGCGCGGAAGCGAGGGATGTGCAGTTTGTTTCGACGACGCGGCACGCAGCCTTTTCAAACGCGATGGCAGCGAAGCGAATCGCGTTTGAGTGGACTTCAGGTTTTCTTGATGAACCGCTCGCCGCATTTCGGGCAGCGGATGTTGATCGTCCCCTTGCCGCGCGGCACGCGCACCATCTGGCGGCAGCGCGGGCAGCGGAAGTAGCGGTTGTCCCGGTCGCGCAGACGGCTGCAAAAGCCCATCCACTTCGTGTTTTCGCGGCGGCGCGCCTCAATGTTGCGCGAATACGTCCGGAAAATGCACCAGCCGAGCGGCACATATGCCAGAAGATTGAGCACGCTCAGCCACGACGCAAGAAATCTTCCGCCCAGCCAGCCGAGCAGAATACATACCAGCGCCGCGATCAGCAGCGCCCGGTTGAGATTGTCCGTGCCGTACCGCCCTGCCATAAAGCGCCGCAGCGCATCTCCGATTTTCTGAAACATAGCCGTCCCCCGAATCCTGAAGCCTGATTTTTTATGAAGCCGCACACAAAGCGGTTGATTTCATGCTGTTATTATAGCTTTCCGCCGCAGAAAAACAAGGATACCGGATGATTGTTTATAATTTGTTTACGCTTCATGTCCTTTGGCCAGCGTCACGACCGCAAGCTCCGGGCGGTTGCCGATGCGAAGCGGGATGCGGTGGCTCGGTCCGAGCCCGCGGCTGACCACCATCTGCGTCTGCCCCTCGGCGCAGACGCCCTCCGTGTACTCCGGGAAAAATTCATAGTGCGTACCGAAGACCGCACCCACACCGGGCAGCCGGACGATCCCGCCGTGCGCGTGCCCGCTGAGCACCACGTCCACCCTGAGCGACGCCCAGCTTTGCAGCTGATCGTTCCGGTGCGCCAGCATGACGATGTATGCCTCTTCGCCCTCCTGCTCGCGGATCTCGCGCACCAGCGCCTTCGGCGTTTTCTGGTCGGCGGGACCGTTCGGGTCGTCCACGCCCGCAAGCACGATGCGCGCGCCGCCGCGCAGCAGCACGCGGTATTCGTTTCTCAGACGCGTCACGCCACAGCGCTTCAGAAGCGCGAACAGCACCGCGCGCTCCCGCCGCTCCATGACCCATTCGTGATTGCCGGTCACATAAAATGTCGGCGCGAGCGCCGACAGCTCCGTCAAAAACGCCGGGAGCGCCGAAAGCTCCGTAAGCTCGTCCGCAAGGTCGCCCGTCAGCGCGATGAGATCCGGCTTCGCCTGTTTTACCGCTGTGAGCAGCCGCGCGTTGCCGGGACCGAACTGCATCCCGTGCAGATCGGAGATCTGGACGATGCGCAGCCCGGAAAAGCTTTCCGGCAGCCGCGCACAGCGCAGCACATATTCCGTCGTGCCGACCGTGCAGTTTCCGAGCCAGCCCGCCGCCGTCAGGACTGCCAGCGCAGGCAGCAGCCAGCGCGCACCATGCTTTTTCATAGGCGTCCTCCCTCCGTGACCCGCGCCCAGCGCGGATATTTTTATACACTCTAGCACAAATCACACGCAAAAGAAAGCCGGATTTCGCCCCTCGGCGCGCAAAAATGCGGTCTCCGCGACTGCCTCATAACCGGATGGAGGACTTTTTCTGGATTTTCTGTTGTGATATGCGGCGCAGGATGCTATAATAGCAGGAAAAGAAAAGAATAAATTGGATGTGTATCTGAAGTGAAGTACGGAACCTGGACCGTTTCCGGTCCGAACAGCGATGCAGACGTAACGCGCCTGCGTCAGGCGGGGTTTTCCCCGATCACGGCTGCGGTGCTTTGCAGCCGCGGCTACAACACGCCCGAACGTGCGCGGGCGTTTCTTTCATGCGACTGCCCGCTCTCCGATCCGTTCGAGCTGCTCGACATGGAGCCGGCAGTCCGGCGCGTGCGCCGGGCGCTGGAGCGGCGGGAGCATATCTGCGTCTTCGGCGACTATGATGTCGACGGCATCACGGCGACCTGCCTGATGACGGAATTTCTGCGCGAACGCGGCGGACGCGTCAGCAGCTACATCCCGGCGCGGCTGGAGGAGGGCTACGGGCTCAATCCGCTCGCCATTGAGTCGCTGCACCAGAAGGGCGTGCAGCTCATCGTCACGGTCGACTGCGGCATCACCGCAAACGCCGAGGCGGAGCTCTGCCGTACGCTCGGCATCGATCTGGTCATCACGGACCACCATGAATGCAAATCGGCGCTGCCCGCGGCAGCTGCCGTCGTCGACCCGCACCGCCCCGATCAGGCGGCGGGACCGCTCCACGATCTGGCAGGTGTCGGGGTCGCCTTCAAGCTCGCCGCCGCGCTGAGCAGCGATCAGGAGGCTTTGCTTGACCGCTTCTGCGACCTTTTGTGCCTTGGCACCGTCGCGGATGTCATGCCCCTCACGGGCGAAAACCGTGCGATGGTCGCGCGGGGGCTTGCCGCGCTCGCAAAGCCGAAGCGCGTCGGGCTTGCGGCGCTGATGGCGGAGTGCTGCACCAGCCGCCAGCCCGTCACCGCCGGGACCATCGGCTATACGCTCGCGCCGCGCATCAACGCCGCCGGGCGCATGGGCGAGGTGAACGTCGCGACCGAGCTTTTTCTGACGCATGACCCCATGCGCGCGGCGGATCTCGCGCAGCAGCTGTGCCGTCTCAACCGCCGCCGGCAGGAGATCGAGTCCGAGATCTATCAGGACGCGGTCTCCATGCTCCCGCAGGGCAGATCGCCCAGCGCCATCGTCCTGTCGGACGAATCGTGGCATCAGGGCGTCGTCGGCATCGTCGCCTCCCGCCTCGCCGAGGAGTACAGCTGCCCCACCTTTTTGATCTGTCTCGACGGGGAGAAAGGAAAGGCGTCCTCGCGCTCGTATGGCGGGTTCAACCTGTTCGGCGCGCTGCATGAGCTCTCGCCGCTGCTGGAAAGCTACGGCGGACATGAGCTTGCCGCAGGCTTTACCATTCGGCGTGACCAGATCGATGCCTTTCGCGACGCCATTTGCAGCCGCGCGGACGCGTTCTTCCAGTCCGGCGAATGCAGCACGGCGCTCTGCGTCGACTGCGAGATCGCGCCGCAGCTACTGACCCTTAAAAACATCGAGGCGCTCGACGAGCTGGAGCCGTGCGGCGCGGGCTGCCCGCGTCCGGTGCTCTGTATGCGTGGGCTGACCATTCAGGACCTGAGCGAGGTCGGCGGCGGAAAGCATCTCCGGCTGCGGCTCAGCCGCGGGCGCGACAGTTTTCAGGCAATCTTCTTTTCCTCGACCGCGCAGCGCGCCGCCGTCGGCGTGGGCGACCTGGTCGAGATCGCCTTCACCCCACAGATCAACGAATTTCGCGGCATCCGCTCCGTGCAGCTCAATCTGGTCGACATCCGTCCGGATGAGACCTTCCGCGAAAAGGTCCGCGATCAGGCGGCGCTCTACGCCCGGCACATCGCGGGAGACACGCTTCTTCCGAACGACGCGGCGGCGCTTCTGCCCGAACGACAGGACTTCGTCGACCTCTGGCGCTATCTCAGCGCGCACAGCGTCCACAGCGCGCTGAGTGAGGAGCTTGGCTGCCTCAGCCGCAAGATCGCCCGCGCGTCGGGCCGCCCCTGCGAGCCGGTGCGGCTGCGCGTATGTCTCGACGTGCTCGCCGAGCAGCGGCTCATCTGTCTGGAGATGCGCCCCAAAGCCGTACATATCACGCTCTGCGCGAATGGGCGCAAGGTCGATCTGACGCAGAGCGGCATTCTCATACACCTGAAAGAGCAGAAGGCAGGTAAATAAATGACCACCAAAGAAGAACACTACAATTCCATGATGCTCGCCGTACAGCGCTACGCGCCGAACGCCGACATGGCGCTCATCGAGCGCGCCTACCGCTACGCCGACGAGAAGCATAAAAACCAGCTGCGCAAATCCGGCGAGCCGTATATCATCCACCCGCTCGCCGTCGCGGAGATCGTCGCGGAAATCGGGCTGGACTCCGACGCCATCGCCGCCGCGCTCCTGCACGACTGTCTGGAGGATACCGACGCGAGCTTCGAGGAGATCTCCCGCCTCTTCGGCGAGACCATCGCGGAGCTGGTCGAGGGCGTCACGAAGCTGACGCGCGTGCAGTATTCCACGATGGAGGAGCAGCAGATGGAGAATCTGCGCAAGATGTTCATGGCAATGTCCAAGGACATCCGCGTCATCCTCATCAAGATCGCCGACCGTCTGCACAACACCCGCACGCTGCAATACCAGTCCCCGGCGAAGCAGATCTCGAAGTCCATGGAGACGATGGAGATCTACGCGCCGCTGGCGCACCGGCTCGGAATGCAGAAGATCAAGTGGGAGCTTGAGGACGTGTCGCTGCAATACCTCGACCCGGACGGCTATCAGCAGATCATCGACTATCTCGAAAAAAATGAGCAGAGCGCGACGAGCTTCATGAACGCCATCCAGTCGAAGATCACCGACCGTCTCGCCTCCGTCGGCATCCACGGCTCGATCTACGGGCGCGTCAAGCACACCTATTCGATCTACCGCAAGATGCGCGCGCAGAACAAGACCATCGACGAGCTGTACGATCTCTATGCCTTCCGCGTGATCGTCGACAACATCGCCGACTGCTATAACGTCCTTGGTCATATCCACGACCTCTTCAGTCCCATCCCCGGGCGCTTCAAGGACTATATCTCCACGCCGAAGCCCAATATGTATCAGTCGCTCCACACGACCGTCATCGGCTCGCAGGGCATTCCCTTTGAGGTGCAGATCCGCACCTGGGAAATGCACCAGACGGCGGAATACGGCGTCGCGGCGCACTGGAAATACAAGCAGCACACCGGCGACGGCTCGGAAAAGGAATTTGAGTGGGTGCGCAGGCTCCTTGAAAACCAGCAGGACGTCGACGCCGACGATTATATCCACTCGCTCAAGGTCGATATGTTCGACGACGAGGTCTTCGTCTTTACGCCCAAGGGCAAGGTCATCTCCCTGCCTGCTGGCTCCACGGCGATCGACTTCGCCTACGCCATCCACTCTGCCGTCGGCAACTCCATGATCGGCGCGAAGGTCAACAACCGTATCGCGAGCTACGACGAGCCGCTGCACAACGGCGACATCGTGGAGATCCTGACCTCCAAGTCCGCCAAGGGTCCGAGCCGCGACTGGCTGAACATCTGCCGCTCCAATCAGGCGCGCATCAAGATCAAGCAGTGGTTTAAGAAGGAAAAACGCGAGGAGAACATCATCCGCGGCAAGGCGAGCTTTGAATCCGAGCTGCGCCGCATCAGCATCGACCCAGACATCCTGCAAAACGATGACGTTGTAAACGCCGTGCTCAAGCGCGTGTCGTTTGAGTCGCTCGACGATCTCTACGCCGCCATCGGCTTTGGCGGCATCACCGCCGTCAAGGCGGTCAACCGCATCAAGGACGAGCTGACGCGCGCCAGCCGCGCACAGAAGGAGCCGCAGCTTCAGATCAAGCCGCCTCCCATGCCCGCTGCGAGCAACTCCGGCGTCATCGTCGAGGACATCGGCTCGTGCATGATCAAATTCAGCCGCTGCTGTACGCCGGTCCCCGGCGACGAGATCATCGGCTTCATCACCAAGGGCTACGGCGTGTCCATCCACCGCAAGGACTGCCCCAACGCCAAAAATGCAGGCGATCCCTCGCAGTCCGGACGCTGGGTGCGCGTCACCTGGGCGGAGCAGCCCGACGCTGTCTTCTCCACCTCGCTGGAGCTGGAGACGAAGGACCGCGATGGCATGATGCTGGACATCGCGACGATTTTGACGAGCCTGCGCGTGCGCATCACGGAGATGACTGCGCGCAGCCTCTCGGGTGGGGTCGGTATTATCAATCTCTCCTTCCCGGTCCACAATCTGACGGAGCTGGACAGCATCCGTGCACGTCTGCGCGGCATCTCCGGCGTCACGGAGGTCCGCCGGGGGGCGAACTGATCTTGTGCCCGGAGGGCGCAAAACCGTCACCCCGGAGGGGGTGACACCCCATTGCGCCCGGAGGGCGCAAAACCGCGCCAAAGGCGCGGGGACGTTTCACCCCCGCTTTCTTTCTCGTATGAGAAAGAAAGCGCCGTTGACGGTCGAAAGAAAGAATACCCAAGGGGGATTTCGATTTCCCCCTTGGGAATCCCCTTAAAACGACCAAGAAGGGGGCTGCTGCCCCCTTCTTGGATTTTCCCAGGAGTTTGGTTAGTGCAATACAATATTCCACATCGACAAAACGCGATAACGATGCGAATTGGGATAGCCCAGTGAGGTAGTCGAAATACTCTGCGTCTGTTTCGACTTCCATACGTCAAATATTCAACGGGCGCAAACGGAGCGACACGC